>JBNJDH010000050.1:0-12982 GCA_051744695.1 Bacteroidota bacterium
GTAAAATTGTCGAATAGCCTGATGTCCATATGTCACTCCACAAGCTCCCGCAAAAACTGATCGATAAAGTTGTTTACGCACATCATAATCTCTAAAATATCCATTTTCCGGACTCCAATTCACTGGGTGGTCTTCATAATTAGGCTCTCCATCCAATACTGGTTTGGCAGGAGATAATTGGTAATCCCGCCATATCCAATTCCAAACTGAAATATCATGTCTTGCATGACCAGACTGTAACATATTAAAATCAAGTATGTCTTCTTCTTTCCAGAAATCCGTTGACGAACTTTCTCCCCATGGATGATAGGTTATCAAAGCATTTCCTTTAGTACCCTCCCTGATACCTTTTATCATAGCTCTCCAAACTGGTCGCCAATCTTCATTGTCAGTAAATGCTGGTTGATCCCCGCCAGTTATCCAGATAATATTTGGATATTTTTTATATCGTTTCCCTAAAAACAGTCCGTAATTATAAGCACTCTTTTCATTAAACCGGATAGACCCAGTGTCAAATAAATCACTTATTTGATCGCCCCATGTAGGCAGCAAACCTATAAATATATTATTATCAAGTGCTTTATTCACAGTCCAGTCCACAAGTTCAAAATATTTTTCATTAGGCTTTTCTGGGTCAAGTTGCTGAAAGGGTATTTCACCATACTGATTTGGGGTATTCAAATCACCTCTTAATATTGCGGACTGAATTACATT
Source organism: Bacteroidota bacterium (assembly GCA_051744695.1). Classification (GTDB taxonomy): domain Bacteria; phylum Bacteroidota; class Bacteroidia; order Bacteroidales; family Marinilabiliaceae; genus Marinilabilia. The sequence goes on from JBNJDH010000050.1 coordinate 715, forward strand.
AAAACCTTTTTGCTGTCGGTTTCTCAGATACATTTCAATTTCTTCTTTTTTTAAACGAAGAAACAAATACCAACCGGTATCTCCCAACCAGAAGAATGGAGTACCATCTTCAAATTGAATGAAATGGTCATTTCCCGATATTTTTAACCTTCCTAATTCCCAGCTTGATGATCCGTTTTTCTTATGGTTTACCTTGCCGGTAGCTGTAAATCCGGTAATCAGTAATGCAATTAATATTAATTTTTTAATTGTATTCATTATCAAGTGGATTTTTAGTAGATTTCAATTAAAAAAATTGCGTTTGGGATTCTCGCCTTTTCTAATTATTTAAATCTTTCTTCCAGACGTAAAAATTCAAAGACTATTTTATGATATTGGTCAAAATCCGGGTCTGGAATACCAGAAGGAGGAATGGGTTTAGTCCCATAATCCGTTTGAAACATATCATGATGATAGGACGCGTGTCCACCAGCCTTCCAGACATTATAAATATGTATGATATGATCAAAAGGACTGGTTTCATCTTTCGGACCTCCAAGCCATTCTGTTTCACGGGTCCCGCAACGTGCTGGCTCATCATCAACTACTGGTTTATTGAATTTAGTAATTAATCCCTTGATTTCTTCTTCTACTTTCTCCCAGTGTTTTCCATGACGTGATGTATGGGGTGTAAGAAAATCAAGCAACTCATTGTGATCATCGTTACCCAGGGTGCCACCACCACCAGGACTGTTACTTACCAGTCTGTCAGGATCAATTTGTTTTATGATTTTGTAATAATCTTCCACGCGATAGTCATTTTCATTCCAAATTTGAAACACCAGATTTCTATAAGGCATTAATTCTTGAGTGATATTTTCAACAGCTTTATTGGCTGCTTCATCAGATAGTTTTTTATTTTTGCTCTCTGAAGAGAAAAATACGTATTCTACTACCATATCTAATGAAGCTGAGGCATTCAATAATGATTTAAGCCTGTTGAGATAAAATGGGCGTAGGCTTCCATCACGGTTATATACAATACATGAGTCGCATGTATCTATAAATCCAAGATCGTTATTCCATTCGGCCCAAATACGGATTACTGTAATTCCGTTATCGTTTAGTTTTTTAAGCCAATGCAACTGGTTCGCCTCACTGCTGTTGAAGGTGGGATTGTATAATGCGTTAAAAAAAGTGATTCCGGTAAAGTTGAAAGGTTGTTGGTTTAGTGTAAAATTTGTTCCTTTTATCTCTATTATTGAAGATGAATTTAAACCAGGTGACAATTCTTCATCCGTATTTTTGTCTGCAAATGATGCAAATGCTATTGATGACACAAATACTGATAATACAAATGTTACAAATGCTTTTATTTTCATGATATAAATTTTTATAATTAAAAGTTCAATTTTTATTTTAAATATATGGACCAAAGCCATCTAATTGCAATGAAAGTTTATTACACATATAATGTTTTGCCCATTATTATTTAGCGTAAAGATAAATTCAACTGATTTATCTGTTCTTTGGCTAAGTAAATTTACATCTCCCATTTGTTCTTGCAATGGTACTCATTCTATCCTCCTTTCTTTATTTTATTATAATAAATTCATTTATACTGTCAGTTTATCTCCAAGCAAGTTGAATTAATTACCTGAAGGGAATTGATATGTTAGTATTTGCTTTGCTTTTTCAAATCCGGTTTCCCCGCTATTTAATATTTTTACTCCGAACTCCTTTTCCGAATCAGGGAATGAGAATGAAAAAACTGACATGGAAAGCTGTGCCAGAACTACAATATCGATTTTTTCTTTTTCCTGAACCGAACGAATGGCATTGGCTATTACTTCATTGTGTTCTTCAATTCTGCCACTGCCCAGTAAATCAAAGGCTTCCTCTACTGTAACACCAGTAAAATCAACTTTTTTATTAAATTTACGGGCGGTTTCCAATAATAAATTTTGAGTGCTTCTTACTGTTGGGCCATGTGTGGCAACCACCAGTATTTTTCCTTTGGAATAAACAGCTTCTTGCAACATTGCTTCATCTATTTGAATTACAGGGACTCCCGTTGGGCTCATGAATTCAGAAACCTGCCTGAACGCCCGGTTCATGGTTGAGCAGGAAATGAGAATGGCATCTACTCTGAATAAATCATGTAAATCTTTGGCGTAGTTGCAAAACAAATCAATATTGATTTGTGGCGGACAAGGTTTCCCTTTTTTATGAGCATTCATAAAGTTTAACTGTACGGCCTCATTGCCGACGTTAATTATTTTCACCCCTGGTAAGATTGATTTGCCAAACCAGGTTGACCAGAGACTTGTCCAGCTCGATCCGTTGATGACACCCAGTTTCTTCCCTTGCAACCGGGAATCGGGAGCAGTATCATATGAGAGAGTTGGGACCCCGGTAACTTTCATATAGCTGCCAAATAATTCAATCGGATTTACTTTTTCTTCGAAACTACACATTTTTGATAATTTAAATTTTAAAAGCGATTACTCAATTTTCATCCATTTGGATCGAACCATTACGAGGACAATCACAATGGAGAATGTTGCCAAACCGGCAATAACCCAAAAGACGTGCGTAAAATCATGGGATATATTGGTAATAATACCGATTTCTTTAATTACAAAAGCTGAAAATCCGGTTTCTATAAATCCCACAAGCGCTGCTACCGAAGCTACCCGTGTTTTAATAATATCCTGTTTAAACGCATGTTGATTTCCCAAAAAACCACCCAACCCAAAAACGAACATTGCTAAAATAAATACCGACCATCTGACTGAATTCAGATAGGGCATAATCAGTATAGGAATCATCAATAGCCAGGCGCCGATGATTACCGCCTTGCGGGAATTTATAATAGTAAAGCCCTTTGATGCGAGTTTTAGCACGAGAAAACCACCGATCCACAAACCTGCATCCTGCATCAAGTAAATAATCATCAGGTTTTTTGCCAATATATTATCGTAATTAACTCCCAAACCCTGGGTGAAGAAGCTGGGTAGCCACTGGGTAATAAAATACAACGATGGAATAATTCCAAGTCCCATCAGCGCAACTGCCCAAAAACCGGGCGCTGAAAGAATTTTTGCATACGTTTCTTTTATGTATGAGATTTTTTCTTTGAATGTAAAAATTGGCTCCGACAGGCTTTGGTTAACGGCATTACTCCAACCTTGCGAGAATTCTGCAGGACGACGAAAAATGAGCAACCAGGGAACCAGCCACAAAAAGTCGGTACCACCTGCAATAAAAAAGCCATAGCGCCAGGAAAAATTTGTAGCAAAAAATACAATTACCGGGGGCGCAACCAAAGTTGCCAGAAAGGCGCCACTCGCAAAAATACCAGACGCAAGACTTCGCTCGTTTGGAGGAAATATTCTTGCAATAATCATCAGACAGATTGGAAAATTTACTGCTTCAAGAATTCCTAACATACCACGTAACCACAAAAGTTGGTTATACGAAGCAGCAAATCCGGCCAAAACTGTGCTGACTCCCCAGCCAATCACCATAAGAGAAAAAAACAATCGTATATTTTTTATTTTATCTGTTATAAGGCCGATAAAAGGATGAAAAAACGCATACGCAAAAATAAATGCTGATAATAAGGCACCTCGTTGAATATTGTCTAAACCAAATTCATTACTGATTGGGTCTATTGCCAATCCAAGGGTTTGCCGGTCAAAGTAGTTTAAAAAAGTTCCGAACATGAGGGTAACCACAACAAACCATCGCCAGTTTCTATGGTACCAACTACCTTTTGCCATGCTATTCATAAACTTTTATTTTTCGTTTTATAACAGAACTTGCTGCTTTGGCAATATCTGAAGGTTGCATTTTGTGAATGATAAACAGTTCTTCAATACCGCCACTTTCAATAAACCGGTCGCGTACGCCAATTTTATAAATTGGAACCGGACATTCTTCAGTAATTACCTCCAATACGGCATCGCCAAATCCGCCAATGATGGAAGCATTTTCTGATGTAACGGCACATCCCGTTTTTTGAACCGATTTTATGATAAGTTCACGGTCTATGGGTTTGATAGAGGCGAGATGGATTACTTCGGCATTTATTCCTTCTTCTTTCAAGAGTTCTGCAGCCCGAATATTAAAATCGGTCATAATTCCTGTTCCCAAAAGGGTAACATCATTTCCTCCACTGATGGTAATTCCTTTTCCCCATTCAAATTCATGATCATCAGAGAAAATTTCAGGAAGTTCGTAACGTGAAATCCGCCAGTAAACAGGGCCTTCGGTTTCCATTGCTTTTCTCATTATAGCTTTCAAATCATTGTTGCTGCAGGGGTCTGCAATCTTAATATTCGGCAACACACGCATAATAGCAATATCTTCAATGGAGTTGTGCGAAGCCCCGGCGCGGCTTGTAGGAACCCCCACATAGGAACCGGGTATTTTAACGTTCAGTTTAGGATAACAAATGGAAATGGCAATCTGATCCAGGGCGCGGCGAGATGCAAAAACAGCAAAGGTTGATGGTATGGGAATGAAACCTTCGAATGCCAATCCGGCGGCTACTCCAAACATGTTTTGTTCTGCAATTCCGTTCTGAATAAACCGGTCAGGAAAACGTTTTTTGAATTCCGATGCTTTCGTTGATGTATGTAAATCAGCATCCAAAAAAAGCAGATTTTCATATTTCAATCCCAGTTCGACCAGTATCTCGGCGAAGGCATCCCGCATTTCTGTTCTTTTTCGAGTTATTTCGTTCATGATTTTTTTTGAATTTAAACATTAGAAAAGTTATTCTCCGCCGTAAAACGACTCTTTTCCCAAATTTTCATTCATTTTAGAATAGCCCCTTTCAGGTTTACCATAAGTCCGCGCTATTTCCTTCAACATATCATCGGCGGTTTGGGGGTCAGGCGCATGGGTGTGCCATTTATAATTGAACTCCGCCCTTTCTATTCCTTTCCCTTTAACGGTATGGGCGATAATCACATTGGGCTTTCCATTGGCGGTTACCCAGCGGGTTTTGTAAAGTGTTTCAGCCACTTCCTGAATATCATGCCCGTCCACTTCATGCACGTTCCATCCAAAAGCCTTCCACTTATCATAAAAAGGTTCTACTGACATCATTTGCCATAACATGCCTTTTGCCATTACCTTATTGTAGTCAACAATGGCAATTAAATTATCGAGATGATTATGTGCAGCCGACATAGCAGCTTCCCAGACATTGCCTTCGTTACATTCTCCATCACCCAATAAACAGTATATCCGTGAGCGGGGGTTTTCTTTCATCCGTATCCCCAGCGCCATACCAATAGCTACTGATAATCCCATGCCCAGCGGACCTCCTGAGGCCTCAATACCAGGTGCACTCAGAATGTGTGTGTGTCCTTCGAGCCCGCCAGGTTCACAATATTCATAGATTTTTTCTTTAGAAAAAAATCCTTTGATTGCAAGGGCTGCATACATAGCCGGGGAACCGTGTGCTTTTGAAAGAATAAACCGATCACGGGTTTCTAATTCCGGATTATTTGGAGCGAGTTTCATTTCATGGAAATATAGCACAGCCAGTATCTCTGCCATACTAAATGATCCACCAATATGTCCCCAACTACTATATGTAATCATTTCTAGCGACAAACGCCTGATTTCGTAGGCCTTGTCTTCGAGTTCCTTTATTTTTTCCAAGGATAATTTTTTCATCTTACCAGATATTATTAAGATAAAACACTTATTAGTGGACTATAAATTAAAGGTTTGCATTAGCTTTAACAAAACATTTTTTAAATTCAACAAATGATTTTTTAAAAATAGCTCAGCGGTATCCGGATCACGCGAAATAATTGCTTTCCCTATCATTTCATGCTCGTAAGCCGATTTTTCCATCCTGCCCTCAATGGCAGAAAAGCCCATTTTTATTCGGTGCCACTGGGTATTTAGTGTATTAATAATCTGTTCGGCTCTCGAATTGTCTGCCATTTCTGCTATTTTCGAGTGAAATTTGCGATCTGTTTCTATCCATTTTTCAAAAAAAACGTCTTCATCTTCTTTTCCAGTTTTTAGTTTTTTAATCAGATCACCAATATTCAAAACAATATTGCTTAATTCATTCATTTGTTTTTCAGAACCTTTAATTGCTGCTAATCGTGCAATAGTTGACTCAATGGCAATTTTCAGATCGAAAATATTTTCTATATCGCGTTGTGTTAAATAATAAATTTTTTTATTCCTGTTTTCAGTAACAATCAAGCCTTCTATTTCAAGACGTTGAATGGCATGCCGGACTGGCGTCCGGCTAATCCCCAGTTTCTCTGAAATTGATACTTCAGTAATTGACTCACCAGGTTTTAATTCCATATTGATTATTTTTTTCAAAATAATTTCATAAGCTGATTGTGCATTATTTGTCTTTATTTTCATATAAAATATTATTATTGGTATGTTTTTTAACGATTTCTGTAAGTGCTGTTGAGGTGCCTACATTCCCAGGGAAAATCACATAAAATGAACCCGGAAATTTGCATGAATCATCCAATCTAAGGATGGAAATACCGGGATAAACCTGGCCTAATACACTTGATTTTTTAACTCGTAACCCAAATTTTAAAACATCATACGATGTATTTCCCCCCTTGGCAATAATTAAGCATGACTTTGCTGGTTTTTCAAATACAAACAATGGTTTTTTTTGTATGCCTGAGTATTCCTGAACAAATGAGGCCCCAGTACGATATAAAAACTTTTTACCGGTCTTTTCAGTGCGTTTTATTCCCTCAACCGCAATTTTAAAATCATCACTGGTTTCTGAATTAACGATTATAGCTATTTTGTTTTTTACTATTTGTAACTTTTTGGTAATTCCATGGACCCCTCCCTTTCGAATATCTTCAATATGAATAGAAACACATTTCTTTTTGTTCCAAAGTCCTTTGGTTTTTTCCTGTAGATAAGTTGGAATATGAGAAGATTTAAATCCTAAAAACGGATCTTTGGCAAATTCTGTTTCCGAAACAGGAATTAGTAAATCATTTTCTTTTATGTAATGTTTGTTATTTCGTGTAATTCTTTTCCCTTCATTAAAAAAAGGTGCAATTACAGTACCGTCAAAAGGGCCAAACACTTCCGTTAATGCATTTAATTCTTCAAAAATATGTCCGCGTAATGTCGAGTCCCCTCTACTTATTATTTTGTATTCAATATCTTCATTTTGCAATAATTTCAGTGATAAGGCGATTTTTTTGATTCTTTTGGAAGCTTTTGCAGGATCTAATGTTCTGGAATTAACAATAATAAAAAAAATGTCTTCTTCATTGAGAACTTCACTCAGAATATTTTTGTCCCAGGTTGTTAAAATTGCAACATCGTGTATTGTCTGGCAACCGGTGGGGTCATCATCTATCACAATAATTTTCTGTTTTGGCAAAATATTCATCCTTATGCATACAGCAATTATAGACAAATGTATACAAAAAATTTGAAAAATGGAAGCATTACTAAAATTTTTCATGACTACCCGCATAAAAACTGGGAAGCTCGCTACATGGAGATTCATGCTGCAATAGTTGACCGGATGGACTAGGGAATCGGGCGTATTATCGATAAATTAAGTGAAACCTGTTAGCACAACAATACACTTATCCTGTTTTTTTCCGATAACGTTGTCTCCCCCGAAAGAGACTATCCCCCGGGGGTCGACCGCCCGGGACACAAACACAACGGAGAAAAATTAAAGCTACACATGACGCCCTGCTTTGGGAACATGAAGGCGGAATAGCATTTCGGGCCGGAAACTGGAAATTTACACACAGGAACCCGCACTGCAATTTTACGGAGGTAATTTTATGAACGGTTCTGATACCGGAAAACCGGGAAAACCTTCGATTTCGGAAAGTCTTTTGCACTGAAAATCCAGCATTTCCCCGATTCACCCAGTCAACCGGAATTTAATACCTGTTAAACAAACCAAATATTATTGAACCACTTAATATTATTGCTAACTTGCAAATTGATTATTTACTTAAAATATAAATTGATAATGAAATTACACTTATATTTTCTAATTTTTGGATTGACTTTTTTAAGTATTGTAAACTCAGAAAAAAACTCAGAAAAAAAAAACAAACAAACCAAAATAATACATCCAAATATTATTTTAATCATGGCTGATGACATGGGATATGGTGATATAGGATGTTTTGGAAGTGACTTTAACCGAACTCCTGAACTTGATCGAATGGCTTCAGAAGGAATGCGGTTTACCGACTTTCATTCAAACGGAGCAGTTTGTACTCCTACCCGGGCAGCATTACTTACCGGTAATTATCAGCAGCGTTCTGGCCTGGAAATGGCAATTTGGGCCAATGAGCGTGATTATGGATTGTCGCAGGATGAACTTACCATTTCAAAAATTTTACAAAATAACGGATACTCTACCGGTATATATGGAAAATGGCATTTGGGATTTCCCACTGAAAGTCATCCAGCCAGACATGGTTTTGATGAGTTTTACGGGTTTCTAAGCGGAAATGTTGATTATATTTCCCACAGGGATGGCAGTAATTCACACGATTGGTGGCACAATACCGAGAAAACATTTGATGAAGGTTACGTTACCGACCTTATAACTGACTTCGGACTGAAATTTATAGAAAGGAACAAAAATAATCCTTTTTTTCTGTATATACCGCATGAAGCCCCCCATTACCCCTATCAGGGGCGAAACGATCAAGCAGACAGGCTTCCCGGAAAAAAATTCAGCGATCGGGGTTCAAGAGATGACAGGGAAGAGGCATACAAGGAGATGATAGAAATTATGGATGAAAATATCGGGCGTATATTTCAAAAACTAAAAGAAGTTGGGCTGGACAATAATACGCTTGTTTTTTTCTGTTCCGATAATGGCGCTTATACACCGCCAGGCAGTAATGGCATATTAAGGGGAGAAAAAGGAGGATTTTGGGAGGGTGGTCACCGGGTGCCTGCCATCGCCTGGTTCCCGGGAAAAATCCAGCCCGGGTCAGTATGCGAAGAATTGATACTGACTATGGACTTATTTCCCACACTGCTTTCGGTAGCAGGCATTGCTGAACGGCCTGAAACAGATGGAATGGATGTTAGCGAAACCCTTTTCAAAAACAGGAAATTACCCCAAAGAACGGTATTCTGGCGCTCAAAAGACAATAAAGCTGCACGCACCGGACCGTGGAAATATCTGAAAATGCACGACCGTGAATACTTGTTCAATCTGGATAATGATCTGCCTGAAAAAAATAATCTGATAGAAATACATCCCGGAACGACAGAAAAATTAAAACAGGAACTTTCGGATTGGGAAACAATAATGAGGGAATATACCCAAAAATCAAAAAGACATTAATTTTAAGTAAATCAAAAAAACTTTAATAATAAATCAAAATGAAATTTACTAATCAATTATCAGTGTTTTTCGTGTTTACTGTGCTGATAACTATTATTTCAATAAATACTTATGGCCAGATAAGTAATGAAGGTAGAATTAAAATTTACGAGAAAAATTCTTTTTACTGGCAATATAAGGGTAAACCGGTTTTGTTACTCGGTGCTTCTAATTATGATAACATTTTTCAGCTCCGGAAGCAGGAGCTGGCTGAACATCTTGACCTTATGAAATCGCTGGGTGGAAATTATGTTCGCAATACCATGGCATCGAGAGATTATGGCGATTTATGGCCATATCAGATCGTTCAAGAAACGGATGATTCCCTCACAAATAAATATGACCTTAGTAGATGGAATGACGAATACTGGGAACATTTCGAACAATTTCTCGAAGAGACTAACAAGCGTGACCTGATTGTGGAAATTGAACTATGGGACAGGCATGATTTTTACCGTGTCAAGGAACAGGGTGGATGGCTGTACCATCCATATAATCCCGACAACAACAATAATTACACCTCCATGGAATCAGGATTGCCAACCGGAGACTGGGATTGGAGCATGGTATACAGGGATACAAGACATCCATTTTTCGCAACGGTACCGCGTTTGCAAAACTTTGTTTCAAGACCGAAAAGCAAACTGGTTCTTGATTTTCAACAGGCATACATTGACAAGTTGTTATCCTATTCCCTCAAATACGATCATATCCTTTATAATATGTCAAACGAAATTCAGGAGCACCATTTTTGGGGTGAGTACTGGGCAAAATATGTTTTAGGGAAAGCAGAAGCAGCAGGTAAGCAAGTTGAACTGACAGATATGCAGGACGCATGGGAAACCAATGACCCCTCTCATAAAATTATTGTCGAATCAGAAATTTATACATTTGTCGACATCTCCCAGAACAACTTTCAAAGCGGGGAAACACATTGGAAGGGAATTCAATACATTCGAAATTCTCTTCTTTCCAATCCCAAACCCATTACAAATATCAAGATATATGGCTCTGATGTTCGTTACGGGGGAAACAGTGAAGGGGTTCAGCGTTTCTGGAGAAATATTTTTGGCGGCTGTTCATCTGCCCGTTTTCACAGACCAGAGGGTGGGATTGGGTTAACTCCTGATGCGCAGGCAAACTTAAAAAGTTTACGCATGCTTACAGATGCAATTGATATCTTCAATTATGTTCCTGCAAACGAATTGTTAAAGGAAAGATCGAAAAACGAAGCATATTGTATGGCCAGGTCGGGCAAGGAATATGTTGTTTACTTTCCTGCGGGCGGCTCGGTAAAGGTTGAAGTTGAACCGGGAGGATATGAAATGAAGTGGCTGCGCGTTAATTCGTCAGAATGGCAAAAAGAAAAAACTGAAAAATTACCTGGATACATTCAAACTCCCAACGATAATGCATGGACTGTACTCATTAAAAAAATATAGGAAATTATAAAATTGACTCTATACTTATGAAGAGAAAAGTTATAAATGGAATTTACAACATAAAAATAAAGGGATGAACATAAGTCGTAGAAATTTTGTTAAGAAAAGCACTGTAGTGGTTCCCACCATTACAATTATTCCCAGGTTTGTGCTGGGAGGAAAAGGTTTTGTTTCCCCAAGCGATAAATTGAATATTGCCTGTATTGGTGCAGGAGGAAAAGGCACGCAAGATATTAAGGGTGTAAGTTCTGAAAACATCATTGCTATTTGCGATGTAGATGATGCAAGAGCAAAAGGCACTTACGCCTCCTATCCCAGGGCAAAAAAATACAAGGACTACAGAAAGATGTTTGAGGAAGAAAAAAGTATTGATGCGGTTACCATCTCAACACCTGACCATACCCACGCCGTTATTACAATGGCAGCAATGAAAAAAGGGTTACCTGTTTATACCCAAAAACCAATTACCCGTACTGTAGATGAGTCTAGAAAGATTGTTCAATATGCAAAGAAGAATGGTATCGTTACCCAGATGGGTAACCAGGGGCATGCAAACGAAGGCCCCCGCATTTTAAATGAACTGATTTGGCAGGGTTCAATCGGCAATATAAAAGAAGTGCATTGCTGGACAAACCGACCGATATGGCCGCAGGGAATGACAACCCGTCCGGAGGGTACACCCCCGATTCCTTCCACATTGAATTGGGATTTGTGGGTTGGGCCTTCTCCATTCAGGCCTTACCACCCGGCTTATGTTCCGTTTAATTGGAGAGCATGGTGGGATTTTGGCGTTGGTGCCCTGGGAGATATGGGATGCCACATTATGGACTATCCCTTTTGGGCATTAAAGCTGGGAGAGCCAATCAGCATTGAAGGATATTCTTCTCCTGTTTCTCAGGAAACAGCACCGCAGGCATCAATGATTACATATAATTTTAAATCAGGACTTGATGGAACTGTGTTTGATTTAATTTGGTATGATGGTGGTTTAAAGCCGAATATGCCCAAGGGATTAGAAAATCATGCTGATTTATGGGAGAGTATTGGAGGAGTTATTTTCAAAGGCGACGAAGGAGTTTTGGTTTACGGACATCACCAACCAAAACCCATATTATTGGTTAACGGAAAAGAGAAAAATTTTGGTGCTCCAAAGGAAATGATACCTCATTCACCGGGTCATTATGTGGAATGGATTAATGAAATTAAAGGAAGCAAGGAAAGGACAATGTCAAATTTTAACTATGCAGGGCCGCTAAATGAAGCAGTATTGCTGGGTAATGTTGCCATTCGGTCAGGTAAAAAACTAATGTGGGATGCTGAGAACATGAAAGTTAGCAATCTGCCTGAAGCCAATCAATACCTTCAGGAAGATTACCGGAAAGGTTGGACATTATAAGAATTAGTATTGAAAAATGTAATAAATGAAATAATTATGCACAAA
>JBNJDH010000051.1:0-12802 GCA_051744695.1 Bacteroidota bacterium
CGAAATCATGGATTGGGGTTCAATGAGGTCAGTGGGATTGAGCGAAGAACCACAGCTTTCGCACTGGTCGCCATAAGCGCCTTTATTATTGCAATGGGGGCAAGTGCCGGTAATGTAACGATCGGCCAGAAACTGCCCGGCCTCTTCATCATAGTACTGATCGGATTCTTTCTCTATAAAAGCCCCGTTGTCGTAGAGCTTTTTGAAAAACTCCGAAGCTGTCTGGTGGTGAATATCTTTAGATGTCCGGGAATAGATGTCAAAACTGATTCCGAATTCTTCGAAAGAATCTTTAATCAGGTTATGGTATTTGTCCACAATGTCTTTGGGGGTGACGCCTTCATTGCGCGCCTTCAGAGTAATGGGCACCCCGTGCTCGTCGGAGCCGCCAACGTGAATCACATCTTCCCCTTTAAGACGAAGATACCTGACATAAATATCGGCGGGGACATATACCCCGGCGAGGTGGCCAATATGGACGGGTCCGTTGGCATACGGAAGGGCTGTGGTAACTAATGTACGTTTGAACTGACTCATGATTACCTGAAAAATAGAGTGTTAGATGTTCGATTGTCAACAAAATTCGCGCAAAGATAAAACAAAAAGGGGCAGAAACGCCGGGAATTTTTTATCTTCACAAAGATAACCAAAGATGTTGATCTATTTGTCCAAAGCCTTAAAGATATGTCAATAACCACGCCTCCTTTCATTCGGGAAGGAGCCACGTTTGGGCTGGTTTCCCCGGCCGGGAAAATCGATCCGGAAGTCGTCCCGCGCGCGGAAAAATTCCTTGCATACAACGGGTTCCGAAGCCGGCGGGCAGCTCATGCAGACAGTCAGCACTACCAGTTTTCGGCAGCCGACAGTGACCGGGCGGCCGATATGCAATTGATGCTGGATGATCCCAAAATCGATGTGATCTGGTGCTGCCGCGGCGGATACGGAAGCAGCAGGGTCATCGACAAACTAGATTTCTCCAGTATGGCAAAACATCCCAAATGGATTGTGGGCTACAGCGACATCACTGTTTTTCATTCAACCCTGTCGGGTCTTTACAACACAACCTCCATCCATGGACCCATGCCGGTTAATCTTCCTGAGAACACGAGGGATGAAGGCCCTGAGTGGACCCATCTGCTCAATCTCCTTCAGGGAAAAGAGGTGACGATCAAAACCGATGAAGACCCTTTCAATATATCAGGCACGGCCAAAGGCCGGTTGATCGGGGGAAACATGTCATTGCTGGCGGCCATGCGCGGAACACCTTACGATTTCGATCCCGCCGGTAAAATCCTTTTTATCGAAGAAGTGGGCGAACAGATCTACCACCTCGACCGGATGATGCAGAACCTGAAAACAGGCGGCAAATTGGAAGGCCTTGCAGGTATCATCATCGGGCATCTGACCAACATGCAGGACAACACCACACCTTTCGGACTCTCCGCCAAAGGGGTGATCCATGAAAAGGTTCATCCCCTGGGCATCCCTGTGCTTTTTGGTTTCCCGGCGGGCCACGAAAAGCCAAACGAACCGCTGCTTATGGGCGGTCAAATTGAAATGGAAGTAAATTCCCGAGGGGGCATAGTGCGGATGAACCATTGAAAAAAGGTCATCATAATAATGGGTAGCTGCCCTTTTGATTTTAGCAAGAATCGATCTTATGATATTAAAATCATTAATTGCTTCGCAATTATTTATCTTGTCCACGAATTTCACGAATTACACGAATTTTGGTCGCACCTTTGGTGCGATTCTAAACGGCGAAGCCGTTTCCCATAAAGCTGTAAAACAGCTTTTCCGCTCAGCTCTGCCGCTTGCTTGCAAGAATTCGTGAAATTCGTAGACAAAAAAAAATAAAATGGCGTAAGCCATTTTTCTCAGTAAGCATTCAGTTTTTTAGAAATCATTTTTATTCCAGGTACACATATTGGTGGTGAACAAAAAAATAAAGTACAACCCTTCATTCCAAACCTATGGCCCGACACAACGAACTTGGCAAAAAAGGCGAAGACAAAGCCGCGGGATACCTCCTCGAACAGGGATATCGTATAGTCGCCCGCAACTACCGGTTCGACCGGAAAGAAATCGACATCATCGCCTATGACGAAGACCAATTGGTGATGGTGGAAGTCCGCACCCGTGAAAGCAGCGTACACGAGCACCCGCGAGACACCCTCACCCCGGCCAAGATCAACGCCCTGGCAACAGCCGCGGAGGCGTTCATCATGCAGCATGAGCTGGATTGTGAAACCCGCTTCGACCTCATTTGCTGGCTGCCTGCAAAAAAAGAGGAAGAATGGACTATGGAGCACATCATCGAGGCCTTTCATCCACAAGCATAGCTCATGAACATTGAAGAACTCAGGACATATTGCCTCTCTCTACCCGCCACATCGGAGGACATGCCCTTTGATGAAACCGCTCTCGTGTTCAGAGTGGGGAAAAAGATCTTTGCACTTACAGACATTGAAGGTCCCTTTTATGTAAATCTGAAATGCGACCCCGAACGGGCCGTGGAATTACGGGAACAATATGCAGCCGTGCAACCCGGCTACCACATGAACAAAAAACACTGGAACACCATCTACCCCGATGACAACACCCTCCCGGACGACCAAATCAGGGAATGGATCAGACATTCGTATGATTTGGTGGTGAAAGGGATGACGCGCAAAGAGCGGGAAGCGTTGGATGTTTGATTGGAGGGTTCTATGAGTATAGCACCATGCTTCAGCATGGTGATTCCCGGAACCGCGGCCTCACCCCCCACCAGCCCGCTTCCAGCGGGCTTCCCCCCCACCATTTGATGCGACCGGCACCGATCACCCGGAAATGGAAAAGCCGGCTCGAAGCCGGCTAACGGGGGGGGAGTACATGGCTTGTCAGGGTATTAACATGCTCATCAGGCCTGTTGAAAAAGCTTTCCGGTTCATTACAAAGCCGTCCGGCTAATTACGAAAACCATCAGGCCAAAAACAGAGCCCGTCAGGCCATTTGCAAAAGCATCAGGCTGCCTGCAAATCTTATCATGCCACCTGTCTACCCCTTCAGGGCGCCGCAAAAAACCATAAGGGCGTTTACAAAAGGGGAAAGGGTGAAAATTTTGAGGTCCGGGGATGGTTACGAAGGCTTCCGGCTCGTTACATTAGCTTCCGGCCGGCTACATATAGAGTCCGGGGCTGGTATGCATATTTGTGGTGAACCATTTTTCCTTTACTTACATTACACAGGGTGAAC
Organism: Bacteroidota bacterium; assembly: GCA_051744695.1. Lineage (GTDB taxonomy): Bacteria > Bacteroidota > Bacteroidia > Bacteroidales > Marinilabiliaceae > Marinilabilia. The sequence goes on from JBNJDH010000051.1 coordinate 3,238, forward strand.
TCGCGTGCTAACCTCATGGCACTCCATCAATCTTTCTTCCGGAAAATGTCTTTCATTTTATCCAATAATGATTTGCCGTCGTCCTCCTCTTCATCCTTCTCCTTTTTCTCCTTCTGTTTTTGCTTCTCCTCCTGCTTTTCGTCTTTTTTATCTCCGCCAAACAATCTTTCAAAGAACCCGAGCTCGGGATCTTCCTGTGAATAATCGGGACAATCGACCCGGGCACGGAGATCTTCGGGCATGGGGTAAAAACTCCGGCGGCCAATGTCTGAAACCGGCCCTGAGCGCTCGACTTTCTGCATGAAACGCCCGAAAACAGGCAATGCAGTGTGGGCACCCTGTCCCAGTTGGAGGCTGCGAAAACGGATGCCCGGATGATCGGCACCCACCCAAACGCCGGCAACCAGACCGGGCGTGAACCCGATGAACCATCCGTCGGCATGATCCTGCGTGGTCCCCGTTTTTCCGGCCAGGTCTGTCTGCAAACCGTAACTATTCAACGAGCTACCGGTGCCCCGCTCAATCACACCCTGGAGGAAATGGACCATATAACGACCGGTCTCCTCGCTAAATGCGGCATCGTGATGGGTAGCCGGCTCGGCTTCATACAAAATGTTTCCCTCAGAATCTTCAATGCGCAGGAGGCTGAGCAAATCGATGCCATTTCCATAATTGGCAAAAGTTGTATAGGCCCTCACCATCTCATACAAAGAAAGATCGGCGGTTCCCAGTCCGATTGAAGGCCCATCGGGAATTTCGCTACTGATACCAGCCTGCCGGGCCAGGTCTGCTACGTCATGGGGGCCTGTCTCTACGGTCAGTTCGGCCGTAATGGTGTTGACTGAATTCACCAGGCCGCCCTGGAGCGAATAATATCCTTCATGCTCCCCTTCTGCATTGGACGGGGACCAATCATCGTAACGCCGGTAGGTCCTTTTCTCATTGCTGATGTAATCGCAAGGTTCATATCCTTCCTCCAGGGCCGTGGCATAGACAAATGGTTTAAAAGTGCTGCCGACCTGTCGCCGGGAGCGCACATGATCATACGGATAAAACTTATACGACATGCCTCCCACCCAGGCCAAAATATGCCCGTTGGAAGGGTTCACAGACAAAAACCCGGCCTGAAGTTGCTGCAGGGCATGCGCCACCGAATCGGCAGGCGACATCTCTACTTTCTTCTCCTCCCCCTGTTCCATGATCACCATCTCCATCGGCGTTTCCATTTTCTCCATGGCCCGGGTTTCGCTCAATCCCTGCTGGCGATAAGACTGGTAACGAGAAGAGTTTTTCAGGGCCGAGACATAAATTTCCGGACGACCTTCCCAGGGTTTTCGTCCCTGCCAATGGCGGTCAAAGGTTTTCTGCAAACGCACGAGATGCTCTTTCACCGAACGGCTGGCGAAAGACTGAAGTCTGGAATCAAGAGTGGTATATAACCTCAGCCCGTCGGCATAGAGATCAATGGTGTCGTTGTGTTGTTTTTCCAGGATGCGTTCGGCCTGCCGCCGGACATGCTCCAGAAAATACGGGGCCGGCCCGTTGTTCCTATCCAGCAATCTGTAGTCAAGCTCGATGGATTTTTCTTTATATTGTTGCCCGTCTTCGGCCGACAGAAACCCTTGTTCCACCATGCGATCGAGCACCAGGTTTCGCCGCTCACGGCACCTGTCAGGATGCAAACGGGGATTGTAATAGGTATTGGCAGCAAGCATCCCCACCAGGGCAGCTGCTTCGTGGGGTTCCAGTTCGGACGAAGACTTACTGAAGAAACGGCCGGCAGCCACTTCAATGCCATAAACATTCTCACCAAAAGGCACGGTGTTCAGATACAAATTGAGAATTTCAGATTTGGAATAGAGGTCTTCGAGCCGGGAGGCGGTGAATATCTCCCGGGCCTTATTCACAGGCAGGGAAAGAAACCGGTAATCTTTTCGCGGATACAGGTTTTTGGCCAGCTGCTGACTGATGGTACTCCCCCCGCCGTAGGAACGATCACCCAAAATAATGGAATGCACCAACACCCGCCCCATGCTGACATAATCCAGCCCTTTGTGCTCAAAAAAGCGGCTGTCTTCAGTGGCAACCAAAGCATTGATCACGTGCTCGGAGATGTCTTCATTTCCTATATTGCGGCGGTTTTCCACATAGTAAGTACCGATAAGCTGGCGGTCGGCCGAGTAAACTTCAGATGCGGAGTGATTATGGATGTTCTTCAACTCACTCTGATCGGGAATCTTCCCGAAAAGCCCGATATAAACAAGCGACATAAAAACTGCGCCAAAAGCCAGGCCGGCCAGGATCAGTTTCAGTCCGGTTTTCAATATCCATTTAAAAACCCGTGATGACCGGGAAGGTTTCTGACTTTTCTGTTTTTTTCTGTTTTTTGAGTTGCTCATCAACGACTGTATTGTTCTTTAAACCACCGGGCCGTGTTTTGAACAGCCTCATCAATCGAACGGAAGGTGAAGTTGAATTTTTCGGAAAACTTGCGGCTGGAAAAAAACGATTTGTTATGAGCGGCCCGGGCAGTATCTTTGGTGATTGCCGGGGCTTTGCCTGCAATTGCACAAAGCACCAGGTTGCTCCGCCACCCGATCTCCGTCATCCATTCGGTGGCCTTCAGGAAGGGGGGCTTCTTCCCCAGGGCGCCTGCCACTTTAGTGAAGAAATTTTTAAAACTCAGGTTTTCCCCATTCAGGATAAAACGCTCGTTTACCAAATCACTTTTGATGAGCTCCACAACCGCGTAAGCCACATCCCGTGCATCAACAAAGCCGGTGATGCCACCGGTATAGAAAGGCATGCCGGTTTTGACCGAATAAAACAACCGGCCACTGCTGCGTTTCCAGTCCACCGGCCCGATGATCACCGAAGGATTCACCACGATCACCGGCAATCCCTCTTTAGATGCCCGCCAGACTTCCATTTCTGCGCGGAATTTGCTGTAGGAATAGGCCGAGCGGTTGTCATCCGCCTGCCATTCCACATCCTCGTCAATTTCCTTATCGGCGGGATGACGACCCAGAGAGGAAACCGAACTGACAAAACAAAACTTCTCAACCCCCTTTTCCAGGCAGGCATTCACAAGATTGGCGGTGCCTTCCGAATTGACATTCAACATTTTATGTGCCTCACCCGGGTTGAAAGAGACCATGGCTGCAGCGTGAATGACATGTGTCACTCCGTCCAAAGCATCCTCCAGGGAATAATAATCGGCCAGATCGGCGTTGATCCACTCTATGCGATCAAGCAATTGCCCGGCTTCCCCGCCCGCGTAAAAGCGGAAAAGGCGATCAACAATGTCCGTATTGCTGTTCTCGCGGCGGGTCGCCCTGACCTTATCGCCACGGACCGTCAGTTCATACAAAATATGCGAACCGACCAGTCCTGTTCCTCCTGTTAGTAATATCATAGTCGCAAAGTTAACGTTATTTTGTCCAGTGGAAACGCACCGTCTGCTTCAAATCAGCCGAAAGGCTCAAAGGAACAGGGCTGGTCCCGGCCAGCCCTTCAAGAAATTGTTTTTCTTCATCGGAAAAATCCCTGTCGGGAAAATAAAATTCCACAATCACCTCTTCCACCCGCCTGGGATTTTCGGCCATGATCTTGGTAATATCCACCTCAGTTCCCGTAATGTCAATATCATGATCGGCAGCCTTTATGCCCATGATGGTCATAATGCAACTGCCAAGTGAAGTGGCAAGCAAATCGGTGGGCGAAAACGACTCGCCTTTCCCCCGGTTGTCGACAGGGGCATCGGTGATGATGCGGGTACCCGACTGCACATGGATGTTTTCAACCCGCAAATCTCCGGCATAACGGCTTTTTACTGTAACAGACATAAACAAATTGTTTTTCTACGAAAAATGTTTCTAAATTAGCGAAATTGAATGTCACCACAACATTTTTTTGCGGGTGCCAATCAAAAAGTAGCAACATGACTCTTTACCCAACAGGCAAACGAACGTTGAATTTATTAATTGTTAAATCCATAAAATAATACGCATACTTATGTTTTCAGGAATTGTCGAAGAAGGAGCCACAGTCAAAGCTGTAGAAAAAGAAAAAGGAAACGTTCATCTGACACTTGAATGCTCTTTTACCAATGAGTTAACAGTGGATCAGAGCATTTCTCATAACGGCGTGTGCCTCACGGTTGTCAGCAAAGACGAGAAAACCTATACCGTCACAGCCATCCAGGAAACCCTGGACAAGACCAACCTGGGATATCTAAGGCCCGGCGATAAGGTGAATCTGGAACGGAGCATGCCCATCAACGGCCGGCTCGACGGCCACATTGTGCAGGGCCACGTGGACCAGACCGCCCGCTGCACGGAGGTGAAAGAGGCTGAGGGAAGTTGGTATTTCACTTTCCAGTATGAGCTGGACCGGGAAAAAGCCAAAGAAGGCTACATGACGGTGGAAAAAGGCTCCGTCACTGTGAACGGCGTAAGCCTGACCGTTGTCGACAGCAAGGACGACCGGTTTTCAGTGGCCATCATTCCCTATACATACGAGTACACCAACTTTCATCAAATTAAGGAAGGAACCATTGTCAATCTGGAATTCGACATCATAGGCAAATACATCAGCCGGTTGATGCATTTCAGAGGGGAGTGATTCAAATATTTGGAAATCCGTTTCACATGACATGAGAATAGGAAGCTGTCTAAAAAGAGCTTTAAAAACTTCTATATACTTCCAATTTGTAAGTGATTTTTTTATTGTGTCGCACCTCCGGTGCTTACTTTTATTGTAAAGTTTTGTTGTTTTATTGCCATAATCTCGCACCTCCGGTGCTTTGGGATAGCCACGGAGTGGCGACAGTATGGTAAAAAATCTCTGTACTGAAAACCATCTTAAGCTCCAGAGGAGCGACACTTTCTTTTAAGTTATAAGATATGGAATTCAAAAATCGACTTTTTAGACAGCCTCTTGCATATAACCGCAGCCTCACCCCCATCAGCCCGATTTCAGCGGGCTCCCCTCACCATTTTGATTTGACCCATTAAAATTAACATCTAAACCGCTCTTCTTTAAACATTTTTTTATTAAATTGAATTTCAACATCCCTTTAAAACCGGTTGCTTACCATGTACGGATTCAGGCGCAAATTAATCTTGCTAATGGTGACGCTTGTCGCCACGGCCATGCTGTTGGCGGGGCTTCCGGGCATTTATTTCGCCCGCCAAAAGGCCCGTGAAGATGCCATCAGTCAAATGCGCCAGTCCACTCGCCTGGCTGTTAAAGATTTTGAAAAAAGGACAGATAATGTGGAAGATGCTTGCCAGGCGCTGGAGGTAGCCTTTCGGAATGAATTCGACCCCGAAAAAGATTTTGAAGACAACGAATCCATCCAAAAATTTAAAGAAACTTTCATCCCCGAATTCAAAGCCATTCTGGACCTGATGGAGCCGAGGAGCCTATGGCTGGTCTTCAACACAGAACATGTTGACGGGAAACATACCATTGCCTATTACAAAAAAAACGACACCAATCAATATACACGAAGCCCCCAATACAACATTTATAACCGTGACCTTGAGGACCCATCCATGCAATGGTGGCATCTGGCCCTGGAAAAAGGAGAAGGCTGGACCAACCCCTATTTCTGGGAAGAATGGGACATGGAGGTCATCTCTTTTACCAAAGCCATTGACATCGACGCTGAAATGGTGGCCGCCATTGGTTCTGATTTTCATTTTGGCAAAATGAAAAATTACCTCGATACCCTCTCTGTTTTTGAATCGGGCAACACCATTCTGTTTAACGAAAAGAAAAACCCCATATACTCCAGCTATACAGATCAAAACGGATCATTTAAAACATCGGAGCTGACCGAAAACATCGGCGAAGAACCTTCGGGTTATTTTGTTCTGAACAGTGAGAACGGACGCCATGCCGTCTCTTTCGAACGCATGAAAAACGGCTGGACATTGGCCATAACTGTTCCGAAGAAAGAGATTTTTGCCGAGGTCAACAGTCTGTTCCATTCGCTGCTGATCATTTTTGCATCGGTTTTTCTGATTGCCCTGCTTCTGGCACTGTATTTCAGCAAATACATCACCACACCTGTCAAAACACTTCTGTCAAAATTCAGGGAAGCCACCAATGGCAATCTGAATGCCCGGGCCAAAATTTCTACAAATGATGAAATGCACGAGCTGGCAAATCATTTCAACCAGATGATGTCGGCCATGGAACGGTCCTTTGAAGAACTCCAGCAAACCCAGCAACGACTTATTGTCGAAAAAGACCGGGCCCAGGAATCGGACAGTCTGAAATCCTCTTTTCTGGAGAACCTTAGCCATGAAATAAGAACACCCCTCATGGCCATCGTAGGATTTTCAGAATTAATGGCCGATCCGGAATCCACGGCCGATGAACGCAGAGATTTTTTTAATCACATTGCTCAAAACACCAATCAGCTGGTGCGATTCATTGAAGACACCCTCCTTTTTTCCCAGTTGGAAAAAAGTCAGGCACCCGTGGAAAAGACGCGTTTTAAATTAAGAGAAATATTTGGGGAACTGCAAAGCGAGTTTGAGGCCCGCCGTCAAAAGGAGAAACCGCATCTCTATTTCAGAATCCTGGCCGACGATTGCGAAACTTACATGTACAGCGATCCCGTGCTTTTTAAACGATTACTGCGGTATCTCCTGGACAATGCCTTTAAGTTTACCGAATCGGGTGGCATCTCGCTGGTTTGCCGGGAAACGGAGCATCATGTCGAGGTCAGTGTATCGGACAGTGGCATCGGCATTTCTGAAGGAAAAACAGATGTGGCCTTCCGAAAGTTTTGCAAAGTTGTTGAAGACCGCAACCGTGTTTATGAAGGGGCCGGCATTGGCCTGACCAATGCCCGGGGGCTGACCTTACTGCTTGGCGGCACCATTGAACTTTCTTCAGTCAGAAATGAGGGGACCACGGTTACCGTGTCCTTCCCATTCCAAAGCCAGCATTTCTGATCCGCAAGGCTGTGTTTCAACACTCGGGACCAAAATAAGATATCAAAGAACAAAAGGCTGAAAAATAGTTTTTGAAAAGAACAAATTCCATGGTCTTCGTCCAGCGAAAAAATTCAAAAAACTCACCAGATGCTTTGAGATCATCCGGTGAGTTAACTTATTTTCATGTATATATGAGGTTATTCCTCCCTGAAGAACGGGAGGCTAAAAATCACTTCCCCATCCATGCAAATACTTCTGTTGATAATACAACAGCCGTAAACTCTTCGGTTACAATTCCGGCAACCCGTTTGTTTGCTCTTCATCTTTTACTTCAATCAGGCTGATGGCATATCCTCCACCCGGGGCACAATGCTGAGACAGCTCCGATTCATCTGTAACAACATATTCATTGATCTCATATGCCTTGGGGTTTTTTTTGTAATGTGCATCTTCATGGTCGCGGTAAATGGTAGCCAAATATTGTTTCCCGGAGTCCAGAAAATCAAAATCAATGCGGGAAGTACGGGCCTTTTCATCGTTAGTTCTTCCTACAAACCAGTTTCCGGACCCTTTCTCTTTACGGGCAAAAGTGATGTAATCTCCCGGTTCGGCTTCCAGGACCCGGGTTTCGTCCCAATCGACGGGGACATCCTTAATAAACTGGAAAGCATCCAAGTGTTTATTGTAAGTTTCCGGAAGGTCGGCAGCCATCTGCAGAGGACTGTACATGGTCACATAAAGGGCCAGCTGTCGCGCAAGCGTGGTGTTGACCCAGGAATTGTTGTCGGGATTGTATTTGCTGATATCATTTTCAAAAATGCCCGGGGTATAATCCATGGGGCCTCCCAACTGGCGGGTAAATGGCAGAATGGTGGTATGATCGGGGTTGTTTCCGCCGAAAGCTTCATATTCTGTTCCCCGGGCCGATTCATTGGCCAGGAGGTTGGGATAAGTGCGCCGAAGGCCGGTGGGCCGCACAGCTTCGTGGGCATTGATCATGATTTTATAATCGGCAGCTTTTTTCAGGGCATAAAGATAATGGTTCACCATCCACTGCCCGTAGTGGTATTCGCCGCGGGGGATGATGTCGCCCACATAACCGCTTTTCACAGAATTGTAATTGTTGTCCACCATAAACTGGTAGGCTTCATCCATGTGGCGCTCATAATTGCGCACCGATGCAGAGGTCTCGTGATGCATCATCAGTTTGACCCCTTTGCTTTTTGCATATTCCCTAAGGGTGTCCACATCAAAATCGGGATAGGGGGTCAGGAAATCAAAGACATAATCTTTTGATTTGCCGAACCAGTCTTCCCAACCAATGTTCCAGCCTTCAACCAGTACCTGGTCAAACCCGTGCTCCGCGGCAAAGTCGATATATTCTTTTACATGTTCGGTATTGGCGGCATGCCGGCCGTTGGGCTCAACTTCGGTATAATCGGTCTCATCAAGCCTCACAGAAGGCAGGTCGGCATAGGCCCAGGAACTTTTTCCGGTAATCATCTCCCACCATACACCAATGTATTTGATGGGTTCGATCCACGAAACATCTTCATAAGCGCAGGGTTCATTCAAGTTAAGGGTCATCCGTGATGTCAGGATATCGGCGGCATCCTCACTGGCGATGATCGTCCGCCACGGTGTGGTACGAGGCGCCTGCATATACCCCCTGTTTCCAATGGCATCAGGGGTCAGGTGGGATTCAAACACCATGTTTTCATCATCCAGCTCAAGATGCATGCAGGGGTACTCTACCAGGGCTGCTTCATGAAGATTGATGTAAAGACCTTCATCGGTCTTCATCATAAGAGAGGTCTGCACCCCCGTATCTGAGAAAGGGGTCTGCGATGCATTGGGTGTTATGGCATCATCCATCAATCCACGGATCTCCGACAAACGGGATGTGGTGTAATCATACTCCTGGGTATCATAATCGCCGGGTATCCAGAATGCTGTATGATCACCAGTCATGGCAAAGCGTGTCTTCTCTTCTTCAATGACAAAATAGATGAGCTCTTCCTGTTCGGGGAATTCATAACGGAACCCGAGACCGTCGTCAAACAAGCGAAAACGCACTTTCATGGTGCGGTCGGTCGCTCCCTGTTCCAGGGTCACCGTCATTTCATTGTAATGGTTGCGGATCTCACTTTCTTCACCCCAGACAGGCTCCCAGGTTTCATCAAAAGAAGCACGGTCAACGCCGGCAAGGTCAAATCCGCCGGTCAGATCCTCAGCATCCTTCAGCTCAAAACCCAATTCACTTTGCTGAATTACGGGCTCGCCTTTATAGTCAAGTTGATAAACCGGCGTTCCATCATTCACCTCAAAAGATAAACGGAAATTTCCATCAGGAGAGTTCAATTCCGCTGCCTGCAGCGTAAAAGCAAGCAGCGCAAAAACTGCAGAAAAAATAATTTTTCTCATAACTAAAACATTTGGGATTTTATTCATAAAACGGCTGCAAAATTAAATGAATTCACCTCAAAACCTGACCATGCCCGAAATTTTTATTCAGAACGCACGCCAAGCACACAACTTTCTTTATGGGTTTTCACCGTTCCGTCGGTATTGAACACTTCTGCCCAGACAATATAAATTCCCGGTGAACAAAG
>JBNJDH010000052.1:0-12771 GCA_051744695.1 Bacteroidota bacterium
ATCCCCCACGAGCTGGGCCACGGTGCCTTCAACCTGCGCCACACCTTCAGCGAAGAAGCCACCCACCTCATAGAGGAAGGCACCACCGACAACCTGATGGACTATGGCCGCCCGCCGGGCACGAAGCTGTGGAAATACCAGTGGGATTTGATCCATGATCCGGAGAATGTGTTGTTCGCGTGGACGGAAGAGGGGGAAGAGGGGGAAATAATAGATGTTTCTGTATTATTTGATGATGATGATTTGAAAAAATATAATGATTTAGTTAATAGTTTAAATAAAATAAGTTTATTTGAAACTATTTATGATGAAATTGATGAATCTGATAAACATGTTAAATTAAGAACACTAAAAGCTACATATGATAATTTAAAGGAATTAAAAAAGCGTTATCAATATTCTAATGGTTATTTTTTAGATGCCAAGAAAAAAGAGGCTTTTTGGGGGCTAATTGAATATGAACCAGGTGCTAAGATTAATCCCCATCAAATTGTGCTTTTTTCTTCAAAAAATTACAATTTGTCAGGGGGTGAAATTAAAGGGAATGCTTTCAGAAATGCGACAACAATTTATGAAGAATTTTATCATGCGGCACATTATTTGTTTTTAAGGGAAAAAGGTAGTTTTGAAAATAAGACAAAATTTTTCATTCAAACCGAAGCTGAGATTGAATTGGCTAAAGCTTTAGTTTATTATATTGTAAAGTTTAAGAAAAAGAATCTAAGTGATGAACTTTTAACTACTAGTTTTGACAATTATGGGGTATTGTTACAAAATAATAATGAAATTAATCATGATGTAAAAGATGTTTTTGATGAAATATGGCAAACAAAGAAATTATCAAAGGAAAATGTAAATAAAATAAAAAGCCATGTTGCCACAGCTGTTGAGGAAAAAAGACGCATTCCTGGATATGAGAAATTAACACCTTCACAAGTTGATTGGAGTTTTGATTTTCTTAAGTTTGTAATTAAAAAATCCTTTAACTGATGAAAAAAAATAAAACATTTTTTATTTTTTCAATTTTTTTATTTTGTATAACGATTGTTTTTTGGATTGATATATACAATCAAAATCAATTAATAAAATATGAAAAGTTGAATAACCAACAAGTCGTCTGTTTAGAGAAGCTAAAATTTTATTCATTTTTAATTGATTCTTTAGCTAAGAAGGAGAATTACAAAAAGAAAGATATTGTTTCTTTTTTTACATATAAAAATAACGAATATTTAAAAAAAGTTGATCGTACCAATTTTTTATTTAAACCAGTTTTGGAGCAATCTGATAAAGAAAACTTGGAGTTTGATACAATTTTGAAACTAAAATCTTACAGAATATTTTTTCTTTTTAGGAATAATACGTATGTAGGAAATATAACAGGATGTGATTTTGATGCTACCTCTCAACAAGTTAGCATTTATCTTGAAAATAGAGGTGAATATCAAACTATTGAGTAACATAGTTATTTTTTCTACAATAAGTCTACGTGATCCCCTAAGAATATATGATCTGACCAACGATGATATCTACATGCCCCGGCAGATATGGAGCGAATTAGGCTAATTCAGTCCGTCGAACAATCGAAGTAGTGGGATTACGGTTATCTCCGCTGCTGCACAAATCCTTTCGTGTTCAATTGAAACAAAACCGCCCGCTCCCTTCTCCTCAACGGCGGCATGGACGGCGACCGTGAGATGCTCTCGGTGGCCCGTGCCACGGAGCCCGAGGGCAACGACACGTCCGAGACCCTCACCGAGGTGGGGGCCCTTGGACTGGCCTCGTATAGCCGGACAGACCAAAATGTAAAGTTGATCAACGTCAACCAGGCCCCGCTGTTTCCCGACAACCCCGCCGGCATTCAGCGCTACCTGAACGAAGTCTACGCCTCGGCCGTCGTCAACTGGCAGGTCACCATAGGAGAAGCCCTTGAAGTCCCCGGCCTGAAAGCCGAAGACTTCGAAACCGGCAGTAAAGGCATGCTTTCCCGCTACACTTCCGGCATGCGAAAGGTCAAACGGGCCTATAACTAGTTGGAATTCCAACCTTTTTGTCATAATTTCGCGCAGTTTTTCAAAAAGCTCAGAATCATGGCAGAAGAGAAGAAAAGCACGGGGAGATTGATTTCCATTTTGTACCGGCAAGCCATTGTTTACTTTCACAAACGTCTCGAACCTTTTGGATTAGGGTATGGACAGATGCCGGTCCTCATGCACATTTATCATCATGAAGGGGTGACTCAGCATGATTTGAAGAAACATTTTTTCCTTGACAAGGGAAGCATTTCCAGTACAATAAAAAATCTCGAAACCCACGGCTATATATTCCGCAAATCTGATGATGCAGACAAAAGGGTTCACAGGTTGCATATTTCTGAAAAGACCCGGCAATTAATGCCCCGGTTTGGAGCGATTTTTCAAAAATGGAGCGATGTGCTACTGAAAGATTTTAGCACAGAGGAAGCAGATCAGGCTTATAACTTGTTAAGCCGGATGATCGGGAATACACAACAATATTTTGAAGGGGAGGGACGAGATGAGTAACAGGCGGCGCGATTTAACGCGTGGAGCGATTTTTCCCCTTCTGATGCGGCTTACCTGGCCTATGATCATCGGTCTTTTGGGGATGACCATGTTCAACCTGGCCGATACTTATTTTATCGGAAAAGTAGGGGTGGATGAGTTGGCTGCAATGGGGTTTACTTTCCCGGTCGTTATGGTGGTCAATAGTTTTGCTCTTGGCATTGGCATCGGGACCTCTTCTCTTTTGTCGCGTTCAATCGTGAGCGAAGATCGCGTTACCCTTCAGCATTATGCCACGGAGGCCCTTTTATTGGGGTTGCTGGTCGTGGTCGTTCTTGTTATTATCGGACAATCAACGATTGATCCTTTATTTCGTGCCATGGGCGCCTCTGATAAAATTATGCCTCATATACATGATTATATGAGCATCTGGTATTGGGGCATGCTTATGGTTGTTTTCGGTATGGTTGGCAACAACATTATCAGAGCCACCGGCGATACATTTACTCCCGGGATGTTTATGACCATTTCGGCTGTTGTGAACATCATTATCGATCCTTTTCTGATATTTGGACATGGCCCTTTCCCAGAGTTATCCATAAAGGGAGCAGCCATTGCAACTGTTATCGGCCGGGGCATCGGCATGGTCCTGACTTTGTATGTGCTCATCCAACGGGAGAAAATTCTGACGGTTTTTTTGCCTTCGTTCAAAAAAGTGCTGCGTACATGGAAGAAAATTCTCTACATCGCCGGTCCTGCAGCGGCCAGTGTTTTAATTACACCGCTTTCCATTGGCATTGTAACCAGTATTGTGTCTAAATTTGGAGAAGAAGCCGTTGCGGCATTTGGCGTGGTTTCCCGGATGGAAATGTTTTCACTGATTCTTGTGAATGCCCTGGGATCGGTGATGATTCTTTTTGCCGGGCAAAACTGGGGTAAAGGTAATATTTCACGATTGCTCAAAGGATTAAATGTTGGTGCACTCGTCGCGTTGGGATGGGGGCTTATGCTTTTTGTCGTGGCTCAATTGTGGTCGGACCCCATTGCTTCTGTCTTTAGTGACGATGCTGAGGTTGTGAGCATTACAGCCCGCTATTTGCTGATTGTTTCCTTTAGTTATGGTTTTCAGGGCGTGCTGATGATTGGCATCAACGTGTTTAACGGGATAAATAAGCCACTCCCTTCGGCTGGTCTAACCAGTTTGAGGATGTTTGGGCTGTATATACCTCTGGCTTGGCTGGCTTCCATTTTCTGGAACCTTCAGGGGGTCTTCTGGTCGGCGTTTTTGGCCAATATTGTGGTCGGCATTTTAACTTATATCTGGTTGTGCCGGTATTTGAAAAAACAACAGGAAGGGGCAAGCGGGTATTAATTTTAACTTTAAGAATCAAAAGTTTCCGGGGAATTAAGCAATTTTTAAAGTTGTTTTACCGGACACCAGTGTATATGAAAATCATGGACTTGCCTATAAGCCCATAAAATTAAAGAATAAAAAGTATGCGTTATTGTGATGAATCAAAAATAAATTTCGTCCCATTACCCCAGACGGCTTAATGTCCGAACAATCTCAAGGCTGAGAATCTCTACATCCCGGTCGTTTAGATTAATAATGCGGTCGTGTTTAAATTCCGAAAGGGTTCTGATGAGGCTTTCCTTTGTGGTGCCGGCAAATTGTGCCAGCTCGGTCCGGCTCAAAAGGAATTGAAAATCCGGTTTCTGATTAAAAAGTTCATAAAAATAAAGAAGGGTGTCGGCAACTCTTCCCGGCAATTGTTTGTGGTGTCGGGATGTAAGACGATCAAGATAATACATAGCATCCCGGGCCAGGAAGGTCATAACTTCGCTGGCCATTTCCGGGTTTTCGTCTAACAATGCCTTGAATTTCTCGCGGTCGATTTCCGTTACTTCCAGGGGGGTAAGGCTGGTGGCTCCAAACCGGTGTGAGGTGCCTTCCCAGGTGTCCGAGAGCCCTACAAAACTCTTGTCCCCTTCAATCTTGAGTATAGAGCAACGTTGTGAACGCTCCATTTTGTGAAGTTTCACCCATCCTTTGTGAATCCAATAAATATTGCTTATTGTCTGGTTCTGAGAAAATAATAAATGATTTTTCAAAAAGCGGTTGGTTGGGCCATAATTGCCCAGAATTTGATCTATGGTATCAGTTTTATTGTTTGGAACACCAGATTCAATGTTTTGATGCTGAAGCATAGAGTTGATTTTGGACGATGAATTTATAAAATATAAAGCTTAGATTGAATAAAAATAAGAAGATTGTATAGTTATAGCCGGCATCTTGAGTCTCTCGATAACACATCTTTATCATGTTAAGATTCAAAATTTTCTTTTTAAGCTGGCAACCTTTCCCGGCTCAAATTCGTCTAAAATTAAAAGCGGTTAAAGGAAAACTAAGGAAAGATTATGAATGAATTGTGCCGGAATATATTCGAAAGTGCTCCACATCCATGCATATGTCATAAAGTTATACCTGGAGATGAGGGCATTCCTGAAAGCTTTGAATTTATATTATCCAACTCTGCTTATGACCACCTCTTTGGAACCTCCACCTCGAAGAACTCAGGTATAATCGTCTCCGAACATCAGCATAAACAATTTGACTGGTTTGCTTTTCGTAAATCACTTTGGGCAGATGATAAACAGATTTCTGCTGATGTTTATTTTCCTGCTTTGAACAAATTTATGCAATTGACCGGTTACCGCCTGGATAAAGAAAATATCGTCACCTGGTTTACTGACCTTGAAATGAACAAGACGGGAGAGCTTTCCTACCGGACCTCGCATCAGCTCTCTTTATTGTTTGATAATATGCCCGGCATTGCAGTGCAGGGATATGACATCAACCGGCGGGTTATATTCTGGAACCAAGCCAGTGAAGAGTTGTATGGCTATTCGGCCGAAGAGGCTTATGGAAGAGACCTTTTGGATTTGATCATCCCTGAGGAAATGCATTTAAAGGTTGCTGCCAATATTGATGAAAAGGTGCGCACAGGGGAAGGAGGCACAGCCGAAATGCTTAACCTGAAACACAAAGACGGCCATTTATGTCCTGTATTGTCTCATCATACGGTTATTGAATACCCCCCCGGCGAGAAGTGTCTGTATTGTATTGATGTGGATATGACCCCCTACGAAAAAGTGGAAGAAGATATCCGGAAACTCTCCCGGACTGTGGAGCAAAGCCCTGTCTCTATCGTGATTACAGATACGGAAGGAAGTATTGAATATGTTAATCCGGTATTTTGTGAGTTGACCGGATATGAAAGAGATGAAGTGATCGGGGAAAATCCCCGGATATTGAAATCGGGCCTGGTTGCACCTGAAGATTATGATGAAATGTGGCGATCCATAACCTCGGGGCAGGTCTGGCGGGGCGAACTGATCAACCAAAAGAAAAGCGGTGAGCACTATTTCGAACTTGCCACCATTGCCCCAATTGTGGATGCACGGGGCGAAATCACGCATTTTGTGGGGGTTAAACAAGATATTACTGAAAAAAAACGTTATGAACAGGAATTAATTGATGCTCGTGAAAAGGCCCGTGAAAGTGATATTCTTAAAGCCGCCTTTCTTCAGAATATGTCGCACGAGATTCGCACACCCATGAATGCCATACTCGGGTTTTCAGAGTTGGCAAAAATGCCTTCCACATCTGAAGAGAAACGTTCTTCATATCTTTCCATTGTCATAGATTCCACGCACCGGTTATTGAATGTGGTTGACGATATTGTAGACATCAGCCGCTTAGAAACCGGAAATCTGGTGTTGAAAAGCAACTCTGTAAAGCTTAAGAATTTTATGCTTGGGCTTTACGAGGATTACAAAAATGAAACGGGCAGTGAAGTTGTGATGCGACCTCCGGAGATAGATAAAACACTTCAGTCAGCAACCATATTGATTGATTCTGCCCGTCTCAGGCAGGTGATGGAGAAATTGATTTCCAATGCCGTGAAATTTACCAGACGTGGCGAAATTCGCTTGGGTTGTCACAAAGTGGGTGGCGCTGTGAGGTTTTATGTGGAAGATACAGGTATAGGCATTCAGCCTGATATGTACAATCTTATTTTCCAACCGTTTTATCAGTTGGATATGGGGGCCACCCGTTCTTTTGGCGGAAACGGATTGGGACTTACAATAGCTTCCCGCATTGTGGAAAAAATGGGAGGAGAGATACAGGTTGATTCCACCCCTGCCAAGGGCTCTGTATTTTACTTTGATACCTGGCCTGATAACGCCGGAGAACTTGAAGGATTGTCAGAAAGTGAAGAAAAACTTTTCCACGAAAAAGAACACCGGGAGTTCAATATCCTGGTGGCCGAGGACGACGAAGTCAATTTTATTTTGCTTCGTGAAATTCTGAAACGGGAATTTGGAGAGGGTACTGTCAAAGTCATACGGGCCACTACAGGTTATGAAGCCATTGAGATATTCCGCGAGCAGGAAAATATAGACCTGGTCCTTATGGATGTGAAAATGCCTGATGTAGATGGAGTGACGGCCACACGCCAGATCAAAACAATAAATCCTGACGTGCCGGTCATCGCGCAAACCGCTCTTGCCATGACCAGCGACCGCGATGAAATGATCAAGGCCGGGTGCGAAGGTTATCTCACTAAGCCCATTCGCCGCGGACTTCTTATTGATACCATTTCCCGCTTTTTGGGCGTGGAGCATAGGTGATTAGGTGATTAGGCCAGTAGGTGATTAGGTGATTAGGTTGGTGTCACCAACTCATCAACTCAACAGTTCAACAGCTTAATAGGTCAATAGGCCAGTTCGTTGCAATTTTCGAGCTTTCAGCTACTTCTGACTTATGACTCTGTGCGACAAGCTACTAACTTCTAACTTCCAGCTTCTAACTTCCAGCTTCCAGCTTCTAACTTCCAGCTTCTAACTTCCAGCTTCCAGCTTCTAACTTCCAGCTTCTCCGTGGCTTGGGTACTTACCTTTTATAATCTAACGATCTATTAAATAGTGGAGGATGCCATTAATTTTATCTAATTCTGCCTTGCAAACAGACGATTCTTATATTTCTTCTTGTTCATAATTCATCAAAATATTGTTATTTTGCAGAAAAATAAAAAGGAGATGACAAAGCCCGTATGATAGAAAAGCTTATTTATCTTGAGTCGGTTGATCTTATTGAATTTTTGGGTGTTAATAATACCAAACTTGATGTGATCAAAGCCCGGTTTCCGAAATTGCGGATTGTAGCCCGGGGAAATTGGCTAAAGGCGATGGGAGATGCTGAAGAAGTGGCCGATTTTGAGGATAAGATCAACCAATTGCTTGAACACTATGCACGCTATAATGTTCTAAAAGAAGATTCCATCAACAATATAATGCATGGGGAAACTGTTGCACAGGCTGAAGGTGAGGAAGATACCATCCTTTTCGGTGTGAGCGGGAAACCCATTAAAGCCCGGACAGAAAACCAAAAAAAGCTGGTTAAAGCTTATGATCACAATGATTTGATGTTTGCCGTGGGGCCTGCCGGTTCGGGAAAAACATACACAGCCATTGCATTGGCGGTTAGAGCACTAAAAAACAGGGTTGTCCGGCGAATTATCCTGAGCCGGCCTGCCGTTGAAGCAGGCGAAAAGCTCGGTTTTCTTCCCGGTGATATGAAGGAGAAGATCGATCCTTATCTGCAACCGCTTTATGATGCTTTGCAGGATATGATTCCGGGGGTGAAGCTTAGAGAATATATGGAAAACGGCACCATTCAGATCGCCCCCCTGGCTTATATGCGCGGGCGTACATTGAACAATGCCTTCGTTATCCTGGATGAGGCTCAGAACACTACCACCAATCAGCTGAAAATGTTTCTCACAAGGATGGGAACCAATGCCAAGTTTGTCGTGACCGGCGACATCACACAAATTGATTTGCCCCATCCCATGACATCCGGACTGGTGCAGGCCATGCGCATTTTGAAAGGGATAGACGGAATCGCCCGCATCAAGTTTTCCGGAAAGGATATTGTGCGCCACCGTCTGGTGCAGGATATCGTTGATGCCTATGACAAAGAATAATGGTTGTACTTTAATATAAATAACGCTATGCAAGACGCTATTGTAGAAACCAATTTTCAATTCCCCCGGCAAAAAGATGTTTACAAGGGGAAAGTACGTGATGTTTACAACATCGATGATCAATTCCTGGTGATGATCGTGACCGACCGCATTTCTGCTTTTGATGTGGTCCTTCCTGAAGGAGTCCCTTTTAAGGGGCAGGTGCTAAACCAAATCGCGGCAAAATTCCTTGATGCAACGGCTGATATCGTGCCCAACTGGAAAATTGCTACGCCGGACCCCATGGTGACCGTTGGCCACAATTGTGAGCCCTATAAAGTGGAAATGGTCATTCGCGGATACCTTACGGGGCATGCCTGGCGCGAATACAAATCGGGCAAGCGGGAGCTTTGTGGCAATCCTTTGCCTGATGGAATGGTGGAAAACCAGAAATTTGATCAGCCGCTGATCACACCTACGACGAAGGCTGTTGTGGGTCATGATGAAGACATCTCGCGTGATGAAATTCTTCGCCAGGGGCTAGTATCTGAAGAAGAATATGCCCTGCTTGAGAAATATACCATGGAATTGTTTAAGCGTGGTTCCGAGATGGCAGCTGATAAAGGGCTGATCCTGGTTGATACCAAGTATGAATTTGGTAAAAAAGATGGTCAGATCTATCTCATCGATGAGATTCACACCCCCGATTCGTCCCGTTATTTTTATGCTGACGGTTATGAGGAACGTCTCGAAAAAGGTTTGCCACAGCGACAATTGTCTAAAGAGTTTGTTCGTCAGTGGCTTATCGAACATGGTTATCAGGGAGAAGAGGGACAAAAGATGCCTGAAATGACCAAAGAGTATGTTCAGGAAGTCTCGGAACGTTACATCGAACTTTTTGAGAAGATTACAGGTGAATCTTTCCAAAAAGCTAAAGCTGAAGATGTGGCCGCCCGCATCGAGAAAAATGTAACGGAATATCTGAATGACATTCTGAAATAACACCTGTTTCGAATGATATTGTTTTGACACAGGGCAGCAATTTCCTCCCGGGAGATTGTTGTTCTGTGTTTTTTGTCTGACTCACGAATAATTTTGAAAGTTTTGAAGGTTTCTGCAATAAAAAAAATGTCGATGGCCGGCAAATTGTTGCCGGGAATGTTGCCACTGCTCCTTTTTGTGGTAGCGGAGTTGTTGTGGGGCACCACCGCTGGTCTGATAGCAGCATTGGTGCTTGGGGTGATCCAATTGTTTTGGTTCTGGTTTCGCGACAGACGCTTTGATAAATTTATTGTCGGTGACATCGGGTTTTTAATTGTTCTTGGCGGTCTGGCCATGTTGTTTGATAACACCCTGTTATTCAAGTTGAAACCCGTTTTTATTGAATCTGCCTTGTTGCTATTAATCGGGTATTCTGCTTTTTCAGACCACAACCTGGTTTTGCTTATGACCCGCCGTTATTTCAAAGGTTTGATTACCGGGCCTTTTGAATCGTGGGTGATGCAGCAAATGCTCAGGATTTTTTTCGGGTTATTGGCTCTTCACGTGCTGCTGACGCTGGGTGCAGCATTGTGGATGCCTCATGCATGGTGGGCAGGCATCAGTGGCCCCGGGTTTTATGTGTTGGTAATCTTGATGCTCGGAATATCCTGGACAATTAACCATTTGCAAAAAAAACGGTGGTCGAAGGAAGAATGGCTGCCCATTGTGGATGAAGAGGGGACGGTTCAGGGAAATGCTCCCCGAAGTCTTTTCCACCAAGGTGATACTCGTTGGCTGCATCCGGTGGTTCACCTGCAGGTGGTCACCCCTGAGGGGTTATGGCTTCAGAAGCGTCCCATGAATAAGACTGTTCAACCGGGAAAATGGGATACCGCCGTGGGTGGACACATCTCCAAAGATGAAGATGCCTGGAATGCCCTTCAAAGAGAAGCCCGCGAAGAAATCGGGATTGATCCGGAAGGGGCTACTATGGTGGGTCGATACTTGTGGCGGAGTGACATCGAACGGGAGTTGGTAATGGTTTATGCCATCAAACATGAAGGCCCTCTGAATCCGCATCCCGATGAACTGGAAGGTGGTGAAACATGGTCCTTTGAAGAAATTGATTCGGCTATGGAACAAGGATTGCTGACGCCCAATTTTGAAGAAGAATACCGGCGGTATAGGAGAGTGTTGAAAGAAATGGGAAGCAATGAAAAATAAATACATCAGGGTTTTATAGAAAGAGATCCCGGGAATTGATTGAATAAGAAGCCCCGGGATCATTTTTTGTTTAATATCATTTATTTTTCATCACCAGAAAGTTCAAAGTTGATAGGTACGGTAAAGGAAACATTTACTTTTTCCCCTCTTTGTCGCCCCGGCTTCCAGTCGGGCATCCCCTCGACCACCCTTAAGGCTTCTTTGTCCAGCATATCATGTCCGGAACTTTTTGCAATTTTGGTCTGGGAGATTTCGCCTTCTTTGGTTATGACAAATTTGACATAGGCTCTGCCTTCCAGGTTGTTTTCTATAGCCTCTTCCGGATAGTTTGTTTCATTGCCAAGGTAATTACGAAGTGCGTTTTCACCACCGGGGAATTCCGGCATATCCTCAACAACAAAGAAAACTTCGCCGGATGGTTCTTCATCTTCCGGGGGCTGGTTTTCTTCGGTTGATGGAGCTTTTTTAACTCCTAAATTCTGTTCATCTTCAGTTTGATTGCAGGCCATAAAGCCTCCAATAAACAGTACACAAACCATGATTGCGAAAATAGAATTTCGACGTGTGTGGGTATTGTTTTTTGTCATCATAATAAATCGTTTTTTAATGAATGATCGGTGAAAGCTGTTGGCCAGCTCCACTCGTGCGCCTGTGCACTGGTAAAGCAACAACTTTTTGTAGTTGACCAATGGTGTACCGCTCTGCAGGACTTTGCGGTCGGCCTGAAATTCATGCAATTGTTTTAACCACCGACGCATAAGCCAGGCAAAGGGATTGAACCATTGAAAAATGAGGAGCAACTCAAGCAGAATCACGTCCAGTGAATGCCATAACCTGGCATGAAAGACCTCATGGGCAATGATTTGAGTGGTCTCTTCGGTTGTATGGACATTCTTGCTTATAAAAATCAAATTGAAAAAGGAGAACGGACTGAAATGACCCGGTAAAAATGCCACTCTATAGGAACCGAAACTTGTAAATTCAGCCTTGCGTGACAGCAAACCAAGTTTGATGAGTCCATGAACCATTCTGATAAATAATATTGTCACACCGATAATATAAACCAGGTGAAGGCTTTTCCATTGAAGGGCAGGAGTCAAAAAAAACGATTTTGTTTCTCCCGGTACAACGGTAACGGTGCTAAGTAGAGCAGCAAAATCACCACTTTCATTTGCAGGCCCCGAAGACGGAAAGGAGATTATTGGAAAAACAAGGGCTATAATCAATCCGCTTAACAGAAAAACCCGGTGAAACCCGAAGTTGATTCTGTTTTTAAGAAAAAACTGATAAATCAAGCTGATTCCAAAGATTAATACCGACGACTCATAGAGCCAGTTTACATACTGAGTCATTGTTCTTTGTTTTTATTTTTTTCCAATTCTTTTCTCACTTCAGCGACCAGATCATCAAATTCTTCGAGATCCATCCTGTCATTTTTTGCGAAAAAGGAGACAAGATTTTTGAATGAATCTTCGAAGTAATTTTTCATAAAACGTTTCATAAATTTTCTGGTGTATTCCTGCTTCGAGATCAACGGGAAGTAAACATGTCCTTTGCCCTCGGAAATATGGTCTGCAAAACCTTTTTTCTCCAATATGCGCACGATAGTAGAAACAGTATTGTAGGCCGGTGAAGGCTCCGGCAGTTGTTCGATGATTTGCTTCACTGTGGCATTGCCCAATTGCCACAACGGGTGCATCACTTGTTCTTCTGCTTTGGTTAGCTCTGTCATTTTTATCAACTAAGAGTTTAGTTCAAAAGTGCAACTAAAAAATTAGTTGATCAATAAAAGTTTAGTTAAAAAAATATAATTTTCGATTTAAAAACATTGGTGTCCGATAAAACAAATAGAGATTGCTTCACTTCGTTCGCATCGCTCTGACACCTGATGATCAAGGTCATTGCGAGTTGCTATCCCAAAAAAGTTTGGGGCATAATGCCATCCATGACAGAATCAACGGGGCCCTGAAAGGGCCTGCCTGGCGGCTTATGAGATAGAACCATTTTGCTTTATAGGT
>JBNJDH010000053.1:0-12703 GCA_051744695.1 Bacteroidota bacterium
TTTTGACACGATACTAACACAAGAAATACAAGAATAAGTTATGAGATTGAAATCCAGACTTTTTATTTCCACCCTGGGGTTGGGTTTGATGGTTTTAGCATCTTGTGGCGGAGGCAGTAAATCTGCTTCGTCAACAACCGGATGGTCATACAATGATCCTGAAGCCGGAGGCTTTGAGTACCAAGCCGAGTATGAACAGGAAACCGGACCCGGTCTTGTCTTCATTGAGGGGGGTACCTTTATTATGGGAAATACTCAGGAAGATGTCATGAAACGTTGGAACAACCAACCGCGTCGCGTCACGGTCAGATCGTTTTACATGGATGAAACTGAAGTCCGAAATGTCGATTACCGTGAGTATCTTTACTGGCTGAAGCGGGTTTTTGCTGATATGCCTGAAGTTCATGAGCGAGCTCTTCCGGACACCCTCGTATGGCGCCGGCCTTTGGCTTATAATGAGCCCATGGTAGAAAATTATTTTCGTCATCCGGCTTACAGTGAGTATCCTGTCGTCGGAGTTAGCTGGGTACAAGCTACTGATTATGCCGATTGGCGGACCGATCGCGTAAACGAAAAGATCTTGGTTGATGAGGGCATCCTTGAACTGGATCTGCAGCAAACAGGTGATAACCACTTTGATACAGAAGCCTATCTGCAAGGTTATTACGAAGGCACTGCCGGAGAGAGTCCTATGGAGGATCTTGATCCGGACCGTGATACACGGAGTGTTCGCCCCAGTGACGGGATTCTGTTGCCACGTTACCGTTTGCCGACCGAGGCTGAATGGGAGTATGCTGCTTTAGGTCTGGTTGGAAACTCATCGGAAGAGCGGTTGACCGACCGCCGGATGTATCCCTGGGACGGTCATACACTGCGTAATCCTTCAAAGGATGAAAGGGGACAGTTTATGGCCAATTTCGTGAGAGATCAGGGTGACTATATGGGTATGGCCGGAGATCTGAATGATGGAGGTGACATTACCGTACCTGTTGATTCATATTATCCCAATGATTTTGGTTTATATTGCATGGCCGGAAATGTGAATGAGTGGGTTCAGGATGTTTACCGGCCCTCATCTCATCAGGATGTTAATGAATTCAGCCCCTTCCGCGGAAACGTTTTCAAGAAAAAGGTGACCGATGAAGAAGGATATGTGGTAGAACCCGACGAAGAAGGAGACATCCGTTATGAAGAAGAAAGTGCTGAAGACATCCAGGACAGAAGTAATTATCGTAAAGCCGATAACAGAAATTACCTGGACGGAGATGCGCGTACGAATATTGCTGAAGGTGGACAGTGGGGTGAAGAAGATAATTCAACTGAAGATATGTATAGTGGCGATCCTACTTCCGAATTGGGTAGCACCATCTCGGATCGTACCAGAGTATATAAAGGTGGGTCCTGGAGAGACCGCGCTCACTGGTTGAGTCCTGGAACCCGTCGTTATCTTCATGAGGAAGAAGCTCGTGACGATATTGGTTTCCGGTGTGCGATGACAAGGGTTGGTACACCAGCTTCGGGAAATTAATTTTTTAAAGGTCAGAGAAGGGATAGAAGTGTTTTTTCCTTGACAAACTGACCCCAAGAAAAATTAAGAGTTTGGATCCTAAACAATTTAAAAATGAGTTCAAAATTTTTTGAACCTCAATGAAATTAATACCAAGGCCGGAGGAATTCCGGCCTTTTTTTTGAAAAAATTATGCCTTACAATCTTGAAGAACTTTATGATGTGTATCTGGAAACCGGAAAGGTTTGCACCGATACCCGGGCTTTGATTCCCGGAAGCATCTTCTTTGCCCTGAAGGGAGATCGTTTTGACGGGAACCGCTTTGCCCGTAAGGCCATTGAAGAGGGATGTCGACTGGCAGTGGTGGATGACGAAACTGTTGAAGACCAACCGGGGATTTTTCGTGTCCCGAATGTCTTAGAAGCCCTTCAGAAGCTGGCCAGATATCACCGCAGGAATCTCCGCATCCCTGTTGTCGGGATTACAGGCAGCAATGGGAAAACAACGACCAAGGAACTGATGTCTCTTGTGCTGGGAAAGAAATTTAATGTCTGGCACACAAAGGGGAATCTGAATAATCATATTGGTGTGCCACTTACTTTGTTGTCAATTAAACCCGACACTCAGGTTGCGATTGTGGAAATGGGAGCCAACCACATAGGAGAGATTGGGGCTTTGTGCGAAATTGCCAGGCCCGATCATGGTCTGATCACAAATGTGGGATCTGCACATCTAGAAGGGTTTGGCTCTTTTGAAGGCGTCCGTCAGGGTAAAGGAGAGCTTTATAATTTTCTCAAAAGAATTGGAGGCGAGATTTTTGTGAATGTAGATAACTCCTGGCTGATGGAAATGGTGGAGGAGTACCCGTGGATTGGTTATGGAACCCGGGATGATGCAGTGGTTAAAGCATCAGAGGTTTCGGCCGGTCCTTTTCTCTCATTTAACCTGACGACCACCCGGGTGAAGGATTTGCCTGTGAATACCAATCTTACAGGTTTATATAATCTGGAAAATGTGCTGGCAGCAGCTTCTGTGGGACACTATTTCGGAGTTGAAGAATCGTTGGTGCGTGATGCCATTGAACATTATCTTCCTGAAAATAACCGTTCCCAGGTCTTAAATACCGAAAATAACCGCCTGTTGCTTGATGCTTACAATGCAAATCCCTCCAGCATGAAGGCTGCCCTGGAGCATTTCAGATCCATCGATCATCCCCGGAAAGTTCTTGTCCTTGGCGGAATGAAAGAAATGGGGCATCAAAGCAAAATTGAACATGAAAAACTGATGGAAGAAATACAAAAGACAAACTTTACATCTTGTTACCTCACGGGTCCTGAATTTGAAGGTCTTGTTCCGCAAGAGGAAAGATTTCATTGGAATTTATCTACCGACGAATTAAAAGAAGCCCTGAAAAGTGCTGACATTAAAGATGCGTTGATCCTGATTAAAGGAAGCCGGGCCAATCAGTTGGAAGCGGTAGTGGATGTTTTGTAGGTCGATGGGGGGTAGGTCAACTCCGGTTCAGGTTTGGTGAACTCCGATTCGCCTCATAAATTTTAACGAAGAAAATTTTTTCTTCCCCCTGAAAAAGAAATCGAACACGATGCTACGTGGATAGATTTCGGGATGATCTTCTTTTCTTATTTCCATTCTTAAACTTTTTCGTTTTGCACGAAGAATAGGTAAGTGTTTAAAAAAAGCGAGGTGTGCCCGAATGATCCCTCCGAAAAGAGCCGGCTGAAGAAGAATTAAAAAGCGGAATGCCGCAATGTAGTCCATCAATATGCGCTGCATCAGGATTCGCCATAGTTTTCGGCCCGGCAGGTTACGGTAAAGCATGTAAAGGTTGTTGCGGAAGTTGAGATAATTTTTGTGGGGTGAAATGTTGTTGAGGGTTCCACCACCTAAATGGAATATCGTGCTTTCGGGTACAAACCGAATGCGATGCCCCCGGTTTTTGATGCGCCAGCACCAGTCTATTTCTTCCATGTGGGCAAAAAACTCTTCATCAAGTCCGCCGGTTTTTCTGAATAGTTCGGTTCGTACCATTAATGCTGCACCGCTGCCCCAGAAAACGTCACAACCATCGTTATACTGACCGTAATCTTTTTCCAGGGTGTCGAAAATGCGTCCACGACAAAAGATGTACCCCAATCTGTCCATGTATCCACCTGCTGCTCCCGCGTACTCGAACATGTCCGGCTGCTTATAGGCCTTGATTTTGGGTCCACATGCGCCAATGTCCGGTTCTTCATCCATGCATTTGATGAGGGGGGGCAACCAATCCGGGCCGGGGGCAACATCGGAATTCAGTAAAACCGCGTAATTCGTGGTGATCTGATCCATGGCACGATTGTAACCCCCGGCAAAGCCATAGTTTTTATCCAGTTTGATGATCCTGACTTCAGGAAATTTGTCCTCAAGCATCTCAACCGACCCGTCTGTTGAACCATTGTCAGCAACGACAATGACAGTTCCCTTAGCTGGGGAGTTATTTATGACCCCGGGAAGGAATTCTTGTAGTAAATCACGCGTATTCCAGTTTAATATAACAACAGATGTATGGGGGTGAGACATTAATTGCCGTTTTGAGGGTGATACATGTTTTGATATTTCCACCGTTTATGTGACCAAAGCCAAAGCTCTGGCCTTTCGTATATGCTTTGTTCCAGTTGGCGAATATGCCATTCCGTCATCTCAAATTCCGGGGCATTGGCAATGTCTTTAGACCAGGGAACCACTTCAATGTGGTAATGGCCCCTGCGGGGTTTTGTGACTTTAAAATACACCACTGCGCCGTTGACTGCCCGGGCCATCTTTTCAGGCCCCATAAGGACCGGTGTGTTTTGGGTCAGGAAGGTGGTCCAGTAATGCATGCTTTTTTTCGAGGGGCTTTGATCAGCAATGAGTCCCAGTACAAAACGTTCATTGGCCTTTCTCAAACGGGCCACCATTCGCATGGTGTTTTTCATGGTTACGTTACCGGAACCGAAACGAGAACGGAGTTCAAGCATGTAGCGGTCAAACCACTTGTTTTTTAAGGGGCGGTAAACACTGTAGCCTTTTGCTTTAATATGCAAATTAATGGCCGGCACCCATTCCCAGTTGCCGTAATGCCCCAGCACGGCAATGACATCTTTCCCTTCGCCGGTGGCCCGGTCAATAAAACCGGTGTTGGAGAAGGAGATGCGCTTCTCAATTTCATGGTCAGAAATGTGCTGAAGTTTGATGGTTTCCACCACCAGGTCACAAAAATGCCGATAAAATTTCTTCAGAACATCTTTGCGCCATTCATCATCTTTATCGGGAAAGGCTTTTTTCAGGTTTTCGATGATGACTTGTTTGCGGTATCCGATCCATGAGAGGGGATGATACAACAAATCCGATATTCTATATAAAACGGGAAAAGGCAGCATGGAAATCAGATGAATCAGGGGGTGCCAAATGTAATAGATGAGTTTGTTCATCGAAGATTTTGTTATTGGGTCATGATTTTTTTGATGACATCCTTCATTTCCTGAAACATGATTCCGTTGGCTGTCACAATCTCACCTCCGTACAGATAGTTGTCACCTCCTCTGAAATCGCAGACTTTACCACCTGCTTGTTGGATGATGAATGCCCCGGCAGCTACATCCCAGGGTTTAAGGTTGTATTCATAAAACGCATCGAAACGCCCGCAGGCCACATAAGCCAGATCTGCTGCTGCAGAACCCAGACGGCGAAGTCCGTGACTGTGTTTCATGAAAAAGTCGAGGGTTTCCATGAAATTGTTGATCAGGCTGTGGTTGGTGTATGGAAAACCGGTGGCTATCAGGCTGTCGGCCACCGCTGATGTTTCCGAAACTTTGATTTCAGTGCCGTTGAGCAATGCCGGTCCGCCCTTCCAGGCATAAAAACACTCGTCCATGCCGATTTCGTAAACCACACCTGCCACAATTTGATCATTTTCCTGAAGCGCAATGCTGATGGCGTAAGGATAAAGCCCGTGAATAAAATTGGTGGTGCCATCGATGGGGTCGATGATCCAGTTGTAGGTGTTTCCTTCTTTATCGGAAGTGTTCTCTTCCGCAATGAAACCAGCCTCGGGGAGTAAACGGCCTAAAGCCTTTACCAGCTTTTCTTCTGATGCTTTATCGATTTCGGTGACGAAGTCGTTGCGCCCTTTGGTTTCCACATCGGGGCGGTTTTCTTTGCGGGATTGTTTGACAAAATGACCTGTTTCCCGTGCAATTTTCACGGTTTCTTCACAAATGGCTTTTATATCGGGCATATTTGTTCGTTTTTGAGGTTTTACATGACAGCATTTTGCGGAATGCTAAAGGTTAGGTGCCCTGTTTGGGGGGAAATGTCCCCGAGTTTCCCCGTGACAATCTGGTTGATCAGGTTCGGGTCTGCCGGATGTTCCACCCGGATGTAATTTTCTGTAAATCCCTGGATGGTGTTGTGGGAGATGTTCTCCTCAAACAAAACCGTGGCAGGGGTACCCGTGTGTTTTTGATAAAATTTTCGCAACTTATGAGTTGATATTTCATGCAGTAGGGCGCTTCGGCGTTTTCGTTCCTCGCCGGGGACGGAATGTTCTATTTCCAGAGCTTTGGTCCCCGGCCGCTCGGAATAAGTGAAAACATGCAATTGCGATATGTCCAGTTCATTCAGCAACCGGCGGGTTTCTTCAAAAGCTTCATCGGTTTCGCCTCTCACGCCGGTGATTACATCCACACCGATGAATGCTTGCGGAATTTCTTTGTTTATGGTTTCCACTTTTTCCCTGAAAAGGGCTGTGTCGTATTTCCTTTTCATCAGTTTTAACACCTGGTCGCTTCCTGACTGAAGCGGAATGTGAAAGTGGGGCATAAATTTTGGTGACCGGGCCACAAACTTTATGATCTCTTCCGTAAGCAGATTGGGTTCAATCGATGAGATGCGGTAACGCTCCACCGATTCCACCTTTTCCAGCACCTGTATCAGATCAAAGAAAGTCTCCCCGGTGCTTTTTCCGAAATCGCCGATGTTGACGCCTGTGAGGATGATCTCGCGGGCGCCGCTTCTGCCTGCTTCCCGGGCTTGTTCCACGGTTTCTGCCACGCCTGCGTTTCTCGAACGGCCACGCGCATGGGGAATGGTGCAATATGTGCAGAAATAGTCGCACCCGTCCTGTACTTTCAGGAAGGTCCGGGTGCGGTCACCCGACGACCATGAGGGCATGAATCGCTTATCGCGGGCAATGTTGCCGGCGTGTACTTCTGCTTTTTTTCGTTTTTCCAGCGATCCCCGGTAAAACGACATGTCAAGTTTTTCGTTGCTGCCGAGAACAAGGTCCACCCCTTCCATGCGGACCAGATTTTCGGGTTTAAGCTGGGCAAAACATCCCGTGACAATGATGAATGCTTTCGGATTGATTCGCAAAGCTTTATTGATGGTGTAGCGGCATTTTTTTTCGGCGGTTTCTGTGACCGAACAGGTGTTGATGACATAAATATCTGCTCCATCCCGGAAATCGACCCGGGTGAACCCTTCTTCCTGCAGGTGGCGTGCAATGGTGGATGTTTCGCTGAAATTAAGCTTACATCCTAAGGTGTAAAAGGCCACCGTTCGCCGCTGAAATTGGTTTTGATCAATCATGCCTTACAAACTGGTTCAATCTGCAAAGATAGGGAATGATTTTGTTATGCGGTGTTGGGTATTGTATAAATTATAGGGATGCCACTTACTCGAGGCTGTCTGAAAAGTCAAAAAATGGTGTTTTTTTTTTGTCATCCTGAACGCAGTGAAGAGTCTCACCTTAAGTATCATAAAAATATTTTTGCTATGTTTTAGGATAATATCGCATGAGTGGATGATTTTATCTTTGCCTCTTTACAACAAATCCGACGCCAGTTCAGCCAGGAAGCTCCGCTCACCCTTCACCAGGTTGACATGGGCAAAAATTTCCTGACCTTTCATCTTATCAGTGAGGTAGGCCAGTCCGTTGCTTTGCATGTCAAGATAAGGGGAGTCAATCTGATGGATGTCGCCTGTGAATACCATTTTGGTACCTTCACCGGCCCGGGTGATAATGGTTTTTACTTCGTGGGGGGTGAGGTTCTGAGCTTCATCAATGATGAAGAATACATCGGAGAGGCTGCGACCACGTATGTAAGCCAGTGGCGTGATGATCAGTTCTTCCCGTTTTTGCATTTCTTCAATAGCGTTCAATTCTTTGCTGTTTTGTGAAAAGCGGTTTTTTATGACGCCCAGATTGTCAAAAAGCGGCTGCATGTAAGGGCCGATCTTTTCATTTATGTCGCCGGGCAGAAATCCCAGGTCACGATTGGCTAGTGGCATAATGGGGCGGGCCAGCAGTATTTGCTTGTATTGTTTTTTTTGTTGCAGCGCAGCTGCCAGGGCCAGAAGGGTTTTTCCTGTTCCGGCTTTTCCCGTCAGCGATACCAGTTTGACTTCCGGGTTCATCAGTGCATGCAGTGAGAATGCTTGTTCGGCGTTTCTGGGTTCTATACCGAAGGCCGAGTGTTTTTCCAGCCGGCGAACAGTTTGTGAAACAGGGTCATACCATCCGAGAACGCTCTGGCTGTCGTTTTTGAGAATAATGTATTGATGAGCAGGAAGTTGTTCTTCCCCCATGGGGAAATCCTCACGAGGGATTTCTCCCTCCTGGTAAAGAATATCGATGATGTTTTTATCGAAATTTTCAAATGTTTCCACGCCCTTGTGCAAAATATCGATGTTTCGCACCTTATCTGATTCATAATCTTCAGACAAAAGGGCCAGAGATTTGGCTTTCATCCGGAGGTTGATGTCTTTGGTGATAAGGATGGTCTGTCGGTCGGGAAACTTGTTTTTGATGTGCAGGGCAATGGCCAGAATCCTGTGGTCCGGGGTGTTTTCAGAAAATGATTCCTGCATCTCGCCGGGAATGGGTTTCCCTGTTGTGACAAACAATCTTCCGTGCCCATCACCAAGGGGTATGCCATCGGTAAATAAATTTTCGCCGGAGAGCCGGTCAAGTTCTCTTACAAATTCGCGGGCTTGAAAATTAATCTGGTCGTTTCCTTTTTTGAATTTGTCCAGTTCTTCAAGCACAACGATGGGGAGGATGATGTCATTTTCTTCAAAATTGTAAAGGCACTTATGGTCGTGTAGCAACACATTGGTGTCCAGTATGAATATTTTGCCGGGCTTCTTTTTCTTGGCGGTCATATGGCTGTGGGTTTAAGTTTTTTTACCTTCTTTAAATATAGCGATTTTTCAGGTTTTTATGGGGCTATGTTACGTAAAAAACGCCTCTTCCTTCAGGCAAATTCTTAACAAAATCCGTTATGTTATGAGATTCGTTCCCGGCTTTGGTTGGGGGGGATAAACCAACAGGGGCCGTAATTCCCCCGTGACCGATCCGGCTCCCGTAGTAAGATGCTATAAATTGATGTTAAAGTTGGTTTTAAGTCCTATCAAATTCAATTTAAACCGAATTTAATTCGACTTTAAAATGAGTTTTATCTGAAAAAGGAACGAAGCAATTTCGGCGCAGACACACCCGATGGAATTTCCCGGGGGGTAGTCCCCCCGGAAAAAAGGGATATAAGAATCAACCCAGGTCTTTATTCCCATCCGGGAAAACCAGCGAGTTTTAATGATAGGATTTTCAGTGATCATAGATCAATGCGGGCTTGGGAATTCTCATTTACTGCAACAATCCAATAAGCGTTTTTACATACACCGGCAGGTCGTGAGGGGTCCGGCTGGATACAAGGTTTTTGTCGATGACAACCGGTTCATCTACCCATTTTGCGCCGGCATTGACCATGTCGTCTTTAATGGCCCTGACACTAGTGGCTTTGCGTCCACGAAGAATATCGGCCGAAATGGCGACCCACCCTGCGTGACAAATGATGGCAATGGGTTTGCCCGCCTGATCCATCTTTTTTACGAATTCCAGTACTTCCGGATAACGCCGCAATTTGTCTGGGGCATAACCACCAGGGATGACCAGGCCATCAAAATCTTCCACGTTCAGATCATCAAATCCGATTTCAGCCATTGCGGGTATACCATGTTTTCCGCTGTATTGCGCCCCAGGCTTTTCGCCGGCAAGGATAACTTTGGCCTCTGCTTCCCGCAGGCGAATTACGGGATACCAAAGTTCCATGTCTTCATAAACTTGATGTACGAGAGCCGCAATTTTTTTGTCTTTAAGTTCCATATTTTTGCTTTACAGGTTTAACATTTAAACAGATATTTGGAGATGTTTGTTTATGGCGATTTATTCTGATCAAATGATTCCTGAAAACCTGATAAAAATGTGCTTCAGACGTAGGGTCTGCTGAAAAGGTCAGTAGGTTTAAAATAAAAAGGGAGGCCGGCTTCCCTATGCGAAAGGTTATTTCCGGATTTAAAAAAAAATCATGTACTTCCATTATTAAAACGCAGTCATATTGTCCTCACAATGAGTGTAAAAAAATTTTCAGCAAACCCTTTGTATAATTTCCAAAGGCGTTGTGTCAGAATTTTCTATTTGATGCCTTTTGTCTGCCACATTTTTATGTCACACACCAATTTAAACTGTAACGAAAGAGGCTACTTTAAGCAAAAAAATCCATTAACAATGGTTTAAATTTTGGTTGAAATGCATACCTGGATTTAACTTTCGGAATGGTAAATATTTTCGCTTTGATCCCGGATGCCTCGTGCTTATGAAAATATTGGAACCTTTTTATTATTTTATTCCGTTCTGTTTATTCAATAGTCCGTTAAACATTTTTAGGCCGGACAATTGCAGAGTGTATCTGTTTTTGTCCGGCCTTTTTCTTTTTCTTTAAAAATTAAATCCGTCAAAACCCTTACTTTTGTGGCTTTTAAAAATCGGTAATAGCAAAATACATGGAATCACAGGTTATCGCGGAGCAAATTATCATCGCGGGAATTGTCGTGTTTGCAGGCGCTGTTGGCAGCTGGGTGAAGGTCATCAATGAACAGGTGAAGTTTAGCATTTCCCAGTTGGTTTTTAACATCACACTTCCCTTGTTGATCCTGACCACCTTCTCTGGCATGGAGATGAGCCGTGAGGTGCTGGTCAATGGTTTTTGGGTGGTGGTTTTCTCTCTGGTTTCTTTTGTGGTGATGCACTTTTTCGGGAAATGGACAGCCTTTTTGTTCCGTCTGCCCGAACGATCGGCGGTTGTGCATGAACTTCATACCATGTTCGGAAATATTGTTTTTCTGGGATTTCCCCTTATTGCGGCACTTTTTCCTCAGGAAGAGAGCCTGTTGTATGCTTCTGTTTATTATATGGTTTCCAGTTTTGTGCAATGGACTTACGCGGTTTACCGGTTAAAGGGGCAGAAAGATGTGGCTTTCCGTCATCGTTTTCGCCATCTTCTCAATCCCAATACTGTAGCTTTCCTGATCGGTATTTTACTGTTTTTCCTTCAGTTCCGTTTTCCGGCGGTCGTCCATGAGCCTTTGAAAAATATAGGCAGTGCAACCAGCCCGCTGGCGTTGCTCTATATCGGTGCATCATTGACGGGTACCAACATAAAAGTCATTGTCAGGCGTTTCGACCTTTATGCCCTCAGCCTGAACAAACTTGTTGTGATCCCTGTGGTCATGCTTCTGATCATTAATTTTTTCATCCGGTATTTCGGCATTGAGCTGGGAAGCATGGCTCGGACCATCATTGTGTTGGAAACCGCCATGCCCTGTATGAGTATGATCGTAATAATGGCCCGGAATTACGGGGCTGCTGACGATTCGGCCTCCGAGAATGTGTTTCTGACAACGATTCTGAGCTTGTTGACCCTGCCGTTTGTTTATTTTTTGGCAACGTCTGGTGTGTTTTAGTCTATATTTGCCAGGGTTGCCATTGGATATTTGATAATGTTTATCTTTGTATTTTCAATTTACAAATGTCAGGGGAAATTTCATGAATTGTGGTAGATTGCTTCACTTCATCCTACATCCTGATTAACAAGGTTATTGCGAACGAAGTGAAGCAATCTACCACTGTTTGCATAAATTCCCCGGAAAATGGTAAAAATTACACATCTTCTTTTATCTAACAAAAACCCTAAGTGATTTAAAATATGATGTTTAACTAATTTTGTTGGTTCTTTGGTTATGTCGCAAAAGAGAGCAACCTCTCTTTTCAGCTTTGAGCTTCGAGCTTTCAGCTGCTACGGACTACTGACTCTGCGACTGAGCTACTAACTTCTAACGATCTAAGAAATATGGATTATCAGAAAACCCTTCAATATTTGCTGGAGCAGCTCCCGATGTATCAGCGGCTGGGGAAAGCAGCCTACCGTGCAGATCTTGGAAACGCACTTGAAATGGACCGCTATTTCGGGCATCCGCACCAGCAATACCGGACCATTCATGTGGGCGGGACCAACGGAAAGGGTTCCGTGTCTCACCTCCTTGCCTCTGTTCTTCAAAGTGCCGGTTACCGGACAGGACTTTACACATCTCCGCATCTGGTGGATTTCAGAGAGCGCATTCGTGTCAATGGCGAAAAGATTCCTGAAGATGAGGTGGTGCAGTTTGTGGAGAACCACGGTGATATGCTCGAAAAGATGCACCCATCGTTTTTTGAAATGACCATGGGAATGGCTTTTGAACATTTTGCCCGTGAAAAGGTGGATGTGGCGGTTGTGGAAGTAGGAATGGGCGGCCGTTTGGATTCCACCAACATCATTTCACCCGATTTGACGGTGATTACCAACATTGGCCTTGATCATACCATGTTTTTGGGTGATACCCTTGAGGCCATTGCCCGGGAAAAGGCCGGTATCATTAAACCGGGTATACCTGTGGTCGTGGGCCGCTATCAGTCCGAGACCGCTGATGTTTTCCGGAAGAAAGCCCGGGAAATGGAGGCCCCTTTGATGTTTGCCGAAGAGGTGTTCGATTTGGTTGAGACCGCTGTGCAGGACAATGAGCAGCTTATTACTGTTGTTTCCGACAGAGTAACGGAGACCTTTGCCTTGCCCCTGACAGGTGTGGCTCAGCAGGAAAATCTGACAACGGTGTTGGCCGCTCTGAGACAATTGCACAATTTAAATTATGTAATCTCTGATGCCGCAGTGCATCATGGTGTTGAAAAAGTTGTGGAACAGACAGGTCTGCAAGGTCGATGGCAAAAAATTTCCGAACACCCCCTGATGATTTGTGATACTGCACACAATGCCGACGGGCTTCGCC
>JBNJDH010000054.1:0-12645 GCA_051744695.1 Bacteroidota bacterium
AAGTCGTGATGCCACAATTCCAATCACGCCTTTGTGCCATTCAGGCTGAAAGATCACGGTGGTCTTTCGTTCTTTTTGTGTCTCGTCCGCTGCAATCAGACGGAGGGCTTCATTGGTAATATTGCGATCAAGGTCCTTTCGTGTTTCATTACAGGCATTAATGGAACGACTCATGCCGCCGGCCTTTCCATCATCATCACTGATCAGCAGTTCCACTGCAGCTTTTCCTGATTTCACTCTTCCGGCGGCATTGATCCTTGGCCCGATCTTGAAGACCACCTCCGAAAGCGAAAGGGGTTTACCGGTAAGCCCGGCCACCTTGATTATGTTTTTCAGCCCTGTCCCGGGAGAATCATTAAGTTTTCGAAGGCCGAGATCGGCCAACACACGATTCTCGCCGGTAACCGGAACAATATCGGAAGCAATGCTCACAGCCACAAGATCGAGAAAACGATTCAAATGCTCAACGGGAATTTCGTTGGCCATGCTGTATGCCTGCATAAATTTAAATCCCACACCGCAACCTGAAAGATTTTTATCCGGATACGGACAGTCGGGGCGCTTGGGATCCAGGCAGGCTACGGCATGAGGCAGAACATTGCCCGGCGTGTGATGATCACAGATGATAAATTCCACCCCTTTGTTTCTGGCATATTCAATTTTATCTGCTGCCTTAATGCCACAATCCAGGACAATTATCAACGACACATGCTGCTCAACAGCATAATCCACACCTTTGAAAGAAACACCATACCCTTCATCATAACGATCAGGAATGTAATAATCTATATTGGAGTGAAACTGGCTCAGAAAGGAATAAACAAGAGCCACGCTGGTGGTTCCGTCAACATCATAATCCCCGTATACCAAAATATGCTCATTATTGTGAACAGCTTTTGTAAGCCTCTCCACAGCCACCTGCATATCATTCATCAGAAAAGGGTCATGAAGATTCCCGATAGCAGGATTGAAAAAAGCCTGTGCTTCCTCTAAGGTAGAAATACCACGCAATGCAAGCAATTTCGCGATGACCGGACCGATTTCATCATTCGCCGACAAACTGTTTGCTTCATCGGCCTCCGGATTACTTTTTATGCGCCATATTTTTTCCATTTTTCACATCCTCACTTTTGAGAGATCACAATTTTGAAACACTATGTCTCCTGCCTACGAGTGCCTGTTGATTTTCAGACTAATCAAACATTTTTGTTTGGTCTTACAAAATTAAGACCAAAAAATTTTTTCATTTCTTCCTTCAGTTTATTCTTGACCTCCTCCAAATCCATCTTCCGGTTCAGCTCTTTTTCCATCGAGGTAACGCCTTTGTCCAGAAACCCGCAAGGATTAATATAATTGAAGTACTCCAAATTGGTGTTGACATTAAGAGCAAAACCATGCATGGAGACAAACCGACTGGCCCTGACCCCAATGGCACAAATTTTACGTGCACGGGGTGTTGAAGTTTCCAGCCAGACACCGGTGGCGCCGTCGAGTCGTTCTCCCGAAATGCCAAAATGAGCAAGTGTTGCAATGATCACATCCTCCAATCTGGAAATATATTCCCTGATTCCCAGGTTCATTTTTTCAAGATCAAAGATGGGATACCCGACAACCTGACCGGGCCCGTGATAGGTAATATCCCCGCCCCTGTTGATCTTGTAATACGTGGCATTGATCTTTTTCAGGAATTCATCCTGTATCAGCAAATTATTGGCCTGGCCACTTTTCCCCAAAGTATAAACATGCGGATGCTCGCACAGCATCAGGTGGTGCACGAGCTTTTGGAGATCTTCAGGATTTTCACGATTGAAAAGTTTGGTCTCCACAATCCGCTGGAATTGTTCTTCCTGATAATCCCAGGCCCTTTTGTAATCGATTTTTCCCAGATCCTCAAATATGGTTTCGTTATCCTGCATAAAATTCTTTACAAAGCATTAATGTGTTTCTCCGCGTGATAAGAGGAGCGAACCAACGGACCACTCTCCACATACTTAAACCCTTTTTTAAGTCCTTCCTTTTTATAGAGGGAAAATTGCTCGGGTGTCACATACTCCTGCACGGGTAAATGATCCGATGTGGGCTGCAAATACTGGCCAATGGTAAAGACTTTCACTCCTGCTTCGACC
The DNA here is from genome assembly GCA_051744695.1 of Bacteroidota bacterium. Taxonomy (GTDB): domain Bacteria; phylum Bacteroidota; class Bacteroidia; order Bacteroidales; family Marinilabiliaceae; genus Marinilabilia. The sequence goes on from JBNJDH010000054.1 coordinate 2,127, forward strand.
AGGTCATCCATGGTTTCAAAAACTTCTTCCGGTGTTTCCCCAAGTCCTACCATGATTCCCGATTTGGGAACAACAGACCCGGAGTCGGAAAGATATTTCAATACTTTGAGGCTGAGGTCATACTTGGCTTTACTCCGGATTTGGGGCGTGAGCCGTCTGACAGTTTCAAGATTGTGGCTGATCACTTCCGGCCCGGCATCGATTACCCGCTGCAGAAGATGCTTAAGCCCGTTAAAATCAGGAATCAAAACCTCCTGGGTAATGCCTGGATTCATCTCTTTCACTTTCCGGATGGTTTCCACCCAAATGCCAGTTCCTCCATCTTCCAGATCATCACGATCAACCGATGTGATGACAGCATGCTTCAGTTTCAGTATCTGAATGGAACGGGCAATACGGAATGGTTCTTTATTGTCGACCGCCTCAGGTTTCCCGGTTTTTACATTGCAAAACTTACAGGAACGGGTACAAATGTCCCCTAATATCATAAACGTAGCGGTCCCGTTTCCCCAACATTCAGCCGCATTGGGACATCTTCCGCTTGTGCAAATGGTATGAAGTTTATGATCGCGGATGGTTTTATTCATCCACTGATATTCACTGGTATCAGGTAAGTGAATCTTAAGCCATGCAGGTTTTTTTTCTCTTTTAATAATTTTGTCTCCCATGGTCATATATTTTTGTCATCCCCGGCCAAATCATTCAACTACAAAGTTCCGAATGTCTAAAAATGAAGCAACTACTCTTTTTCAACTTTCCCTTTTAACCGGGCTAAACCGGAGCCGGAGGTGTTATTGAAATTATTGCTCCATTTTTGTAGCCCGGACGGTTCCGAGAACGGTGCAATGTTAAGTAAAATGATTTTAAATAACAATTTTTGCAGGAAATTGGTTTTAAAAGGTATTGATTATCTTTGTGCTGTTTTTCGATTATATCCAAAGATCAATAGATTGTTAGCAATTTAGAGGTTAGGCTATATGAGAACATGCTTTATCGTAGGAAAGATGGCATAAAGAGCAAACAAATGCTCAACATGCTATAATCAAACCATTTTTAATTAAAAAGTCAGCACGGCTGCTATAAACTAAGTAATATTTATGGACCATCTGGAGCTAAGCGAACAGGAGATTGTCAGGCGCGAAAGTCTGAAAGAATTAAAACAACTGGGCATTGAGCCATTTCCGGCAGAAGAATTTCCTGTCACCTATTATTCTCAGGACATCAGAAAAGGTTTTGAAGAAAACCCTGACGATTTTCAGGAAGTAAGTCTGGCCGGCCGCATTATGGGTCGTCGAATAATGGGAAATGCGTCCTTTGCCGAACTGAAAGACAAACAGGGCCGCATCCAGATATATGTGAAACGGGATGATTTATGCCCCGGCGAAGACAAGACCTTTTACAACACAGTCTTCAAAAAATTACTCGATATTGGCGACATCATCGGGGTCAAAGGCCATGTCTTTAAAACTAAAATGGGAGAAACATCCATATATGTAAAATCCCTGCAGATCCTTTCCAAATCGCTCCGTCCGTTGCCAGTGGTCAAAGAAAAAGACGGGAACGTGTATGATGCATTTTCAGATCCTGAGCAACGTTACCGCCAGAGATATGTGGATTTGATCGTCAATGATGAAGTGCGGGATATTTTTCGAAAAAGAACCCGTTTGATCAATTCCATGCGTGAATTTTTCAACGAAAAAGATTATCTTGAGGTAGAAACACCTATTCTTCAGCCCATTCCCGGCGGGGCAGCCGCACGTCCGTTCGTGACGCACCACAACACCCTGGACATGCCGCTCTACCTGCGCATCGCCAACGAGTTATACCTGAAAAGGCTGATCGTAGGAGGATTTGAAGGGGTTTATGAATTCGGGAAAGATTTTCGCAACGAGGGGATGGATCGCAGCCACAACCCCGAATTTACTGTAATGGAGATTTATGTGGCTTACAAAGATTACAAGTGGATGATGGATTTCACTGAAAAGCTGGTCGAAAAAATTGCCATTGACCTGCACGGAACCACGAAAGTTGAGCTTGACAACAAGACCATCGATTTTAAAAGGCCTTACAAACGGATTTCCATGACGGAAGCCATCCAAGAACATACCGGCATCGACATCTCGGGGATGGATGAACAGCAAATCCGCAACACCTGCGATCAACTCGGCATTGCACATGACGAATCAATGGGGAAAGGAAAAATGATTGATGAAATATTCAGTGAAAAATGCGAAGACGCTTACATCCAGCCCACATTTATCACCGATTACCCGGTAGAAATGTCGCCTCTGTGCAAAAAACACCGCAACAATCCGGAGCTCACCGAGCGTTTTGAACTAATGGTAAACGGGGCCGAAATCGCTAATGCCTATTCTGAACTCAACGACCCCATCGACCAGCTGGAACGTTTCCAGGAACAGCTTGAGCTTTCCCAGAAAGGTGACGATGAAGCCATGTTCATTGACCAGGACTTTGTCAGGGCCCTTGAATACGGCATGCCTCCGACCTCGGGCATGGGCATTGGCATCGACCGGCTGACAATGCTCATGACCAACCAGTCATCCATTCAGGAAGTGATCTTTTTCCCGCAAATGCGGCCCGAAAAAAAGCCCGAACGCGACAGTGAAGAAAAGTTTACCGAACTGGGCATTCCGGCCCAATGGGTGGCACCGATACAGAAGGCAGGTTTTTTGAAAGCAGAGGATCTGAAATCAGCCAATCCCAACAAGCTTCATCAGGACCTTTGCGGGATGAATAAAAAACACAAACTCGGACTAACCAACCCAAAACCTGAAGAAGTTAAAAAATGGGTAGAACAACAATAAAGCTTTACGACAACAAATTGGAATAAACAACTGACCGGAACCATGAAACTGGAAATTTCATAAAACAGCCGACCGGCGGTTGCATTGTATTTTCACCAAACAAAAAGCAAAACAGCATGGATGAAGATTCGACTATTGGCATAATAGGGAGTGGAAGTTGGGCCACCGCTATTGCGAAAATGGTCCTTAACAACTCTGACAAACTAAACTGGTACTTTCGCGAACAGGATCATATTGACCAGTTCCGGGAGCTCGGTCACAACCCTAATTATCTGACATCTGTCGATCTGAATACCGATAAGATACATTTCTCCACCGACATCAATGAAGTCGTGGAGAAATCAGACGTGCTCATTTTCGCGATCCCCTCGGCATTTTTAAAAGAGGCCCTGGCCCCTTTAAGCACCTCTTTGCAAGAAAAATTTATCGTCTCGGCTATCAAAGGGTTGGTCCCGGACGAACACCTCATCATCGGAAATTTTTTCAATCAGCATTATCAAATTCCCATAGAATCGATCGCGGTAATATCGGGGCCTTGCCATGCCGAAGAAGTTGCACTGGAACGTCTTTCTTACCTGACAATTGCCTGCAAAGATGTTGAAAGGGCAAAGAAATTTGCGTCAAGGTTGGATTGTCCGTATATTAAAACCACGGTGATCGATGACATTTACGGAACCGAATATTCTGCTGTTCTTAAAAATGTTATGGCCATTGCTGCAGGCATTTGTCACGGACTGGGGTATGGCGACAACTTCCAGGCCGTTCTGATTTCCAATGGCATACAGGAGATCAAGCGTTTTGTCGACACCGTACACCCCATTACCCGCGATATAAAAAGTTCAGCATATCTTGGGGACCTTTTGGTGACTGCCTATTCGCAGTTTTCCCGCAATCGCACCTTTGGAAATATGCTGGGAAAGGGCTATTCGGTAAAAAGTGCCCAGCTTGAGATGCTGATGATCGCCGAAGGTTATTACGCAGTAAAAAGCATTATGGAGATCAATAAAAAATACAAGGTAGATATGCCGATCACCAATGCCGTTTACAACATCATCTACGAAAAAATATCTCCGGCGATTGAAATCAGACTATTGACGGAACATTTAAGATAAATTATTGAAAAACATAAAAATACGAATATAATGATGAAAAACCTTACCATTGATGCTTCTCAGGCAGCTCCGCTTGTCACACAAGAGATGATAGACCAGGAAAAGGAAAAGGTCATGGATCAACTGAAAACCCTGACCAACAAAAACGGAAAAGGCAGTGACTTTCTGGGTTGGCTGGATCTACCCGAAGAAATCAGCCAGGACCATCTCATGTCTATAGAAAAAACGGCTGCAAGGCTTCGGGGAAAAGCCGATTACGTGGTCGTAACAGGGATCGGAGGAAGTTATCTGGGTGCCAGGGCTGTCATTGATGCCCTGAATGACTCATTTGACTCGCTGAAAGACACCCGGAAAAATCCGGCCGTCCTTTATGCAGGTCAAAACATCAGCGAAGACTACACTTACGAGTTGCTCGATCTGCTCAAAGACAAATCATTCGGGATCATTGTGATCTCCAAATCGGGAACCACCACAGAACCGGCCATCGCTTTCCGGATTTTGAGAGAACTCCTCGAAACAAAATACGATAAAGAAGAGGTCAAAGACAGGATCGTAGCCGTCACCGATGCCAAAAAGGGGGCGCTCCGTACTCTTGCCGATCAGGAAGGATATGAGACCTATGTCATTCCCGATGATGTGGGCGGCCGCTATTCGGTTCTCACACCCGTAGGATTGCTTCCCATTGCCGTGGCCGGCTTCAGCATTAGCGAGCTGGTTCGCGGGGCCCGGGAAATGCGGGCAATAACAGGCCCCGACACACCATTTGAAGAGAACCCCTCGGCCATTTATGCCGCTACAAGAAACCTGCTCTATCAAAAAAACAAGAAAATCGAAATTCTGGTCAATTATCATCCTAAGCTTCACTATGTTTCAGAGTGGTGGAAGCAACTCTACGGCGAAAGTGAAGGAAAAGAAAACAAAGGCATTTTCCCGGCCAGCGTCAATTTTACCACCGATCTGCACAGCATGGGACAATGGATCCAGGAAGGAGAACGTTCCATTTTTGAAACAGTCATCTCCATTGGAGCAGCCAGGAACCGTGTACTGATCCCCCGCGATGAGGACAACCTGGATAAACTCAACTATATTGCCGGAAAGCGCATTGACGAAGTCAATAAAATGGCCGAACTTGGCACGCGAATTGCACACACGGACGGTGACGTACCCAATCTCAAAATCGAAATGCCCGAGTTGAATGAATATTACCTGGGCGAATTGCTCTATTTCTTTGAAAAAGCTTGTGGCATCAGCGGATATCTTCTCGGTGTGAATCCTTTTGATCAACCAGGCGTAGAAGCATACAAAAAGAACATGTTCGCCCTGCTGGGCAAACCCGGGTTCGAAGAAGAAACCAAAGCCATCCAGAAAAGGCTATAAACACATGCAGTCGTTAAAAGCTGCCTCCCCTGTGGAAGGCAGCTTTTTTGACTGGTTTAACAATCAATAGATCGTTAGATTATTAGATACAAGATGCCTGTCTGGCAATTTATGAAAAAATGAGATTTGTTGTACAAACCAAAGTTTGTTTTATATAGCAGGATTGTAATAAAAAAACGGCAGACAGGTAAGAAAATTCGTATAACACTGATATACTTTGATTTAACCTGAGAAACGCCGGGGTTTTAAATGGTTGACCTACAGGTTTTTACAAGATTTTAGCGGACTATTGACCAATCTTTCAATATAAAATCGCATGCACTAAAAGGAACTGAAAAAGCAAAACCACAAGGTTTTATTATTCCACAAAATAGAAGCCAGTATTATTGCTAAATATTCTCTTTTTCTTAATTTTGCGCTGTTCCTTTGACAAAAACTAAAAAAATGACTGCGACGACCAAAAAAATTAAATCAGCCCTGATTTCGGTTTATCACAAAGACGGATTAGATAAAATCATTCAAAAACTCGATAAACAGGGTGTTGAAATATATTCCACAGGTGGAACCCAATCATTTATTGAGAGCAAGGGTGTTGATGTGAAATCGGTTGAATCGTTGACCGGATACCCTTCCATTCTGGGAGGTAGAGTAAAAACACTTCACCCCAAAATCTTCGGTGGCATCCTCGGACGCCGTGATGATGATTCTGATCAGAGCCAAATGGATGAATTCCAGATTCCCGCCATCGATCTGATCATTGTTGATCTTTATCCTTTTGAAGACACCGTGAAATCCGGGGCTGATCACGCTGATATCATCGAAAAGATCGACATCGGGGGCATTTCCCTCATCAGGGCCGCAGCAAAGAACTATAAGGATGTAACCATCGTCCCGTCAAAGGAACTGTACCCAAAACTCCAGGACATTCTTGAAAATCAAGACGGCGCCACAACCGAAGAAGACCGGTTTTATTTTGCCACAGCGTCCTTTGCCGTTTCATCAAACTACGACACGGCCATTTTCAACTACTTTAACCGGGACAACATCTACCCGGCATTCCGCAAAAGCATCAATGAAAGCAAGCCTTTGCGTTATGGCGAAAATCCACACCAGAAAGGGACCTTTTACGGCCGGTTTGATGAGTTGTTTGACCAGTTGCACGGCAAAGAAATATCATACAACAATTTACTGGACATCGACGCAGCCGTTTCTCTGATCTCAGAATTCGAAGAGACCACCGTGGCTGTATTGAAACACAACAACGCGTGCGGACTTGCTTCACGGGAAAACCTTCTTGATGCATGGAATGACGCACTGGCCGGCGACCCGGTATCAGCATTCGGAGGCATCATCATCACCAATAAGCCGTTAACGGCAGAGGTGGCCGGCGAGATCAACAAAATATTTTTCGAGGTGATCATTGCCCCGGAATATGACGACGAGGCATTGGAAATTCTGAAACAAAAGAAAAACCGGATCATTCTTATTCAGAAGCCCGCCGAACTATCGGGCTATAACACCCGTACGCTGCTCAACGGCATTCTGGAACAGGAGAAAGACCTGAAAAAGGAAACACGGGAAGACCTGAAAACGGCAACAAAGAAAGAACCCACAGATGCCGAAACCGAAGACCTGCTTTTTGCCAACATCATCGTAAAGCATTCCAAATCGAACGCAATTGTTCTGGCCAAAAACAAGCAACTCATCGGCAGTGGCATGGGACAAACCTCCAGGATTGACGCATTAAAACAAGCCATTGCCAAAGCCCGGTCGTTTGATTTTGATGTAAACGGGTCAGTTATGGCGTCGGATGCCTTTTTCCCGTTTGCCGACTCGGTTGAAATTGCTCATGAAGCCGGCGTTGGTTCAGTTATTCAGCCCGGCGGGTCGGTGCGTGATAAGGATTCTGTAGAATTTTGCGACGCACATGAAATGTCCATGGTATTTACCGGCATCCGGCACTTTAAACATTAATAAAACACGAAACAATGGGGATGTTTTCATTTTTATCTCAGGAGTTGGCCATGGACTTAGGCACAGCCAACACCATTATCATCCAGAATGACAAGATCGTTGTGGACGAACCAAGCATTGTGGCTTTGAACCGTCGCACTGACAAGCTCGAGGCCATCGGTGAAAAGGCTCGGCAGATGCACGGAAAAACCCACGACAACATATACACCATTCGCCCATTGCGCGACGGAGTAATTGCCGATTTTAATGCTGCGGAACAGATGATCCGGGGCATGATCAAGATGATCAACAAAAAAGCACCGGTATTTACCCCATCTCTGACAATGGTTATTTGCATCCCCTCCGGAAGCACCGAGGTAGAGATCAGGGCTGTACGCGACTCCGGTGAACATGCCGGCGGACGGGAAGTTTTCATGATCTACGAACCCATGGCTGCCGCCCTGGGAATCGGGCTGGATGTCGAAGCCCCGGAAGGAAATATGGTCGTAGATATTGGTGGCGGGACCACTGAAATCGCCGTCATATCTCTGGGCGGCATTGTCACCAACAAGTCCATCCGAATTGCCGGTGATGACCTCACGACCGACATCATGGAATACATGAGGCGCCAGCACAACATCAAGATCGGTGAACGGACCGCTGAAGAAATCAAAATCCATGTGGGATCGGCACTTCCCGAACTGGATGAACCACCGGCCGACTATATCGTCCAGGGCCCCAATCAGATGACAGCATTGCCCATTGAAGTTCCGGTTTCTTACCAGGAGATCTCGCATTGCCTGGAGAAATCTATTTCAAAGATGGAAACTGCTATCCTGAATGCACTGGAACAAACACCACCCGAGCTTTACTCAGATATTGTATCAAACGGAATATATCTCGCGGGCGGGGGCGCTTTGTTGCGCGGGCTTGATAAACGACTGACCGACAAGATCAATATCCCTTTCCATCTTGCCGAAGATCCTCTGCATGCCGTTGCAAGAGGTACAGGCATTGCCCTGAAAAACAGGGACAAGTTTTCATTCCTGATGAGATGACCCGATTTAAAATAGTAAGATGAGGAACATTTTCCGCTTCATCATCCAAAATCATTTTGTACTTCTGTTCCTTTTGTTAGAGGTTCTGAGTTTCTATTTTATATTCAACTATAACCAATATCACCAAAAGGTTTATCTGAGTTCATCCAACCAGGTCAGCGGATATCTGTATGAGCGTTTCAGTTCCGTGATAGAATATTTTGAGCTCAAGGAAATCAATGAGGAGCTGGCCCGGGAAAACTCAGAATTAAAAAATCAGCTGCAGCGAAGTCCGTTTTTAAATGCAACAACCTTTGATTTTGGCTTTGATACTGTTGCCAATCAGCAATATAAATACACTTCAGCCAAAGTCATTAACAACTCGGTCAACCGGCACTTCAATTATCTGACGCTTAACAAAGGCTCTGAAGACGGCATACAACCAGACATGGGCGTTATATCATCAAGAGGAGTGGTGGGCGTGGTGCTGAATACATCCGCAAATTATTCCACCGTCATATCAGTTCTGAATACTCGTCTCCAAATTTCGGCAAGGTTGCGTGATACAGGCTTTTTCGGATCATTAAACTGGGACGGAAGTTCCTACCGGCATGCCCGGCTTACCGGCATTCCCGCGCACGCATCGCCATCGGTTGGAGACGCCGTAGTAACCAGTGGTTATTCCTCCATATTTCCTGAAAATATTTTAATCGGGACCATTGATCAGACAGAGCTTGCCCGTGGCGGAGGTTTTTACGATCTGAAGGTACTACTGGCAGTAGATTTCAAACAGTTACACTATGTTCAGGTCGTGGAAAAGATCAGGGCCGAAGAACAGCGAGAACTTGAAAAAATGAGCGACGATGATTAGTCTTCTGCCAAGATATATACTCAATTTTATCGTACTTGTTTTGTTGCAGGTGCTTGTTCTGAACAATCTGCAATTCAGCGGATACCTGAACCCGTTTTTGTACATTTTGTTCATCATCACTCTGCCATTTCAGACCCCACGTTGGTTTTTACTTGTTCTGGGGTTCATCACCGGACTGACCATTGACATATTCATGAACACCCTTGGCATCCATGCAGCAGCCACGGTCTTCATGACTTTTTTGCGGCCATCCATCCTTAGCTCCTTTGCACCCCGTGACGGATACGAACCCGGCACTCGCCCGGTGCCGGCCGACTATGGATTTGGATGGTTTTTTAAATATACCGCGCTTATGGTTGTGGCGCACCATTTATTTTTATTTTTTGTGGAGGCATTCTCCTTCCAGACTTTTATTGCCACTTTATGGAAAAGCATATTAAGTAGCGCAGTTTCAATAGGATTTATCTTTATTGCCATCCTTTTTGCCGGAGGGAAATCGAAGAATCGCTAAACGCAGCAGCAGGGGGGAACATGAACAATCGCACCATCGTCATAAGCCTGATCATGGCCTTAATTGGAATAGTCTACGTATTAAGACTTTTCATGCTTCAGGTTTACGATCCATCTTACAAATTTTCAGCAGAAAGCAACGCCCGTCGTAAAATCACAGAATACCCCTCCCGTGGTTTGATTTACGACCGTGACGGCGACCTGATCGTTTCGAACCAGGCCGTTTATGACATCATGATTGTTCCGGCCGAGACAGAACCTCTGGACACTCTTGCCCTGGCCAACAACATGGGGGTCACCATTTTCGAAATCAGGGAGCTATTTCGCAATGTAAAAGAAAAACTGCATTCCAGAGAAATATCATCTTTTCAACCCACTGTGTTTTACAAGCAAATGCCTGCTGAGCAGTTTGCATCATTCCAGGAAAAACTATTCAAATTCAAAGGATTTTACGGGCAACGAAGGGTGGTCCGCAACTATGAATACGAAAGTGCAGCTAATGTTTTGGGCTATGTGGGTGAAATTGGAGAAAAAGAATTAGAAAACAATTCTTACTACCGGCAAGGGGACTATTGGGGGATCAGTGGTGTAGAAAAAACCTATGAAAAAGTCTTGAGGGGAAAAAAAGGGGCACGTTATGTTCTGGTAGATGTTCACGGCCGCCAAAAAGGCTCATTCGATGAAGGTCGCTATGATACAGCAGCTGTTTCCGGAAAAAACATCAGGCTCAGTCTGGACCATGAACTTCAGGCTTATGGAGAAAAACTGATGCAAAACAAAATTGGCAGCATTGTAGCCATAGAACCTCAAACAGGAGAGGTCCTCTCCATGGTT
>JBNJDH010000055.1:0-12626 GCA_051744695.1 Bacteroidota bacterium
CGGTTCGTTTCCCGAATAATGGTTTTCAAAGACGGGGAAACCATTTCGCCCAAAAGCCGCGCTTCATCTTTCCAATCCCGGTTATTGGTCTTCATGACGCTCATGCCGGATTGATTATCGAAAAGCCCGGCCACTTCACTTGCAAACATTAATCCCGGCTCCGGCAAAGCCCCCCTTATTTTAAATGAAGATCGACCGGCAGGGATGGAACCCCGGATCTCATAAGAAGACATCCCCGGCACTCCATAAATGTAGGCGCTATCTTTACTGTGTGCCGCAGATTTAACGCGGCAATCAAAAGTTAATCCCGGCACGGGCGGATCGACATTTTTGACACGGCACAATTCTCCGACAGTTGAAGGGGAACTGAGTTCAATTTCAAAGGAATTGTCGCGCCAACTTAACGCTGCTGGCGGTGCCCCGTAATAATTTCCCATATCTTCCCACAATCGGCGGGAAGGATAACGACTGCCCTTCAGATAATTCTCATCAACCAATATTCCGCCACCAATGGAATCAATGCCTTCGTCCTTTAAAAAATGGGCAATTCGTTTCAGCACTTTCCCGGGGCTGTTGGCATCAAAATGGGTTGAACCCAGGGTTGGGTCTCCTCCCCCCTCAAGAACAAGATTTCCCTTTAAAATTCCATTCCTTTTCTCCCCTGTCATCCAAATTCTTGTGGCAAAGGTATGTTCTGGTCCCAAAATTTCAAGGGCCGTGGCAGTTGTTACCAGTTTCATTAAACTGGCAGAAGATAAGGCCTTATCTGAAGTATATTCACAGACTTCATCCCCGGATGAAAGGTCCACCACGCGGAAGGAAACAGAAGCATGAGAAGGGATATCCCCAGGGAGCTGTTTTTGAGCATCAATTCCCGTTGCAAATAAAAAAGTCAGCCCCAGAACAATCGAAAAAAACTTATTCATCTACACCGTACTGTTTGTCCAGTTTTTTCTTTTCCTGAATCCGCCGGGCCAAATTCAAATAAAACTCACGTGCCGTTTCTTTTTCCTGTTGAGAAACAAAAAGGAATCCCAGGTTTTCATATTCGTCCAATGCCCGGTAACCCCAGGCAGCTGCTTCACGAAATTCGCCAAGCACCTCCTTGGACAAAGCAATATTAAAGGCTGCACGGGCTTTCACTTTCCCATCATTTTCCTCATAAACGTGATACCACATCCGGGCTGCCTGTTCCCACTCGCCCCTGTTGGCCAGCGTAGCTGCACGGGCAAACATAGGATGCCCCTGCTTAAACAAAACCCGTTCTTCTGTTGACCACGTGGGGGCTACATAACCTGCGTATTTTTCCCCGGCATGAACAGCCGCATCTTTTAATGCTTCCCTTAAGGATGGAACACCGGAAACTGCTTTTGAAATGTCCCGTTCCACATAATCCCAGAAAATGGTATCTTGTTGAAGATGAACATCAAGCAATTCCCCGTTTACATGATCAAATATTTTCCAGTAAGTGCTGCTTCTGGCATCCAGGGTCGCCATATAATTGTCATAAAATTCAACGACTTCGAGCGTGGTTCCGTAATCATAATGACTCAGGGAGATCACGCCCTGGGCATTGTAATGGCGGCATAGAGAATCAACAACAGAAGCCCGAAGAGGACGCATGGGTTTTCCGTCCTCTTCGGTGTTGAAGGATTTTTTTGCCACATGGACCGAGTCAAAAAACTGACGGGCCTCCAAGGCTTCCCCCATGGCCTGAACCGCCAGAGAGTCGAAATCCTGAACCCACACTGAATCAATGACATAAGTGGAGTCAGGGAGTTTCACCTCATGAACGGTCGTATCCGTTACCCGGAATGGATATGCATTATCCACCAACACCACCGAGGCGACTTCCACAGGTATCTGGGTTTCAGCCGGCTTCAATACATCCAATTCCACAGTGGTATACGAAACACATCCTGTAAAAAAAAGGATTATTCCGGCAAAGACTACCGTATTCTTTAATCGGTCCATGTCATTCAATTTAGACTGCTTTCCTAAGGATGGCCACGACATCGTTTTCATCAAGTCGTTTAAAACCACCGATTTTCCCAAACATACATGCTTTTTTCCCCATTTCTTCAAAATGCTCATCGGGGATCTGCGCTTCTGAAAGTGTAACAGGCATGCCAAGCGACTTGAAGAAATCCCGCACAGCCGCGATACCTTTACGGGCTGCTTTCATATCATCATCCTCGTCAATATTCCATACGTTACGGGCCATCTGGGCAAATTTCAGAGCCTTGCTTTCATCCAGGACATATTCCATCCATACCGGGTGAATAATAGCCAGACCGGCACCATGGGTAAGGTCATAAATGGCGCTCACCTCATGTTCAATGCCGTGCGTGGCCCAGTCACCCATAATTTTCCCTGTCAGCGTCAGTCCATTGAGGGCTAAGCTGCCGGCCCAGAGCAGATTGGCACGGGCTTCGTAATTTTCAGGGTCTTCCAGTGCAACGGGGCCGTATTTAATACAGGTTTTCAGGATCGACTCGGCAATACCATCCTGTACATAAGTACCCTCGCCGGGAGCAAAATAATTCTCAAAAATGTGGCTCATAATATCCACGGTGCCGGCAGCAGTATGATATTTATTCACTGTAAAAGTGTAAGTGGGATCAAGCACGGAGAATTTGGGTCGCAACAGGTCATTGCCCATTCCCCGTTTTTCTTGTGTTTCTTCTTTGGTGATCACCGTATTGCCGTTCATCTCCGATCCGGTGGCAGCCAATGTCAACACTGTCCCTATGGGCAAAGCAGATTGAACTTTGGCCTTCTGCACGTAAAAGTCCCACGCATCACCATCGTAGGGAACACCCGCAGCAATGGCCTTGGCCGTGTCAATGGCACTTCCTCCGCCTACCGGTAAGATGAAATCAATGCCGTTTTCCCTGCACAATTTTACACCTTCATGCACAGCATCAAGCCGGGGATTGGGTTTTACGCCCCCAAGTTCCACAAATTCAATATTGTTCTTTTTCAATTGCTCCACAACCTGATCATAAACACCGATTTTTTTGATGGAACCTCCCCCGTAGACCATCAACACTTTTGAGCCATAAGCTTTGATCTCATCAGCCATTTCGTTGACTTTGTCCTTTCCGAACAATATTTTGGTAGGTGCATAAAAGTTGAAATTTTTCATAATGCGCTTCCTTTTAAGGTTTTATTTTTTCTTTTCAGCTACAATCTTCATCCAAAGGTTATCCCCCATTTTCGTATCACCTCCACGAATAAGATTGATCTTTCTAAAACAAAGAAAGGTGCCTTCATGTTGAAAAGCACCTTTTGTTACTTCTTAGACTACCAGGAAACGTAAGGTGAAGCGGTGCTTTTCACAGGCTGATATTTCTAAAAGAGTCCAGCCTCACTGATTTCCAACTTCACCACCGGTCATTTGCTTTTTGCAAGACCGAAATCCCTTTATCATGTATTCATTCCACCACAAACATTGATCACCTGTCCCGACACGTAAGAGGAAAGGTCGGAAGCCAGGAATACACAGGTGTTGGCCACATCTTCGGGTGTACCTCCACGGCGGAGCGGGATCAGACTTTCCCATCCTTTTTTGGTTTCTTCATCCAGGACACCGGTCATTTCGGTAATGATGAATCCGGGGGCAACCGCATTGGCCCGAATGCCTCTTGAGCCCAGCTCTTTGGCAATAGATTTGGTGAAACCAATCAAACCGGCCTTGGATGCACTGTAATTGGACTGACCGGCGTTGCCGCTCACTCCCACAACTGAACTCATGTTGATGATGGAGCCTGAACGCTGCTTCAGCATGGTTTTCTGCACAGCCTTAGTGAAATTAAAGGCGGATTTCAGATTCACTGTAATTACGGCATCCCACTGGTCTTCGGTCATGCGCATCAGCAAAGTATCTTTGGTGATCCCCGCATTGTTGACCAGAATATCGATTTTTCCGAAATCTTTGACAATTTCATCCACCACTTGTTGGGTCTCGTCAAATTTCGCCGCATTGGAAGCATAGGCTTTCACCTTCACTCCAAGATCTTCAATCTCTTTTTCTGTTGCTTTGGCTGCATCGTTGTACTCCAGGTCGGTAAAAGCAATATTACAACCTTCCCCTGCAAAACGCAGGGCAATGGACTTGCCGATGCCCCGGGCAGCGCCTGTCACAATAGCGGTCTTTCCTTCTAATAACTTCATATTGTACTTCTGGTTTAATAGTTCAGATTGCAATTCTTCGAAATTCACGGACGTAAAGATGTTAAAAGTTTTCTAATTCACATTAGATTTGCCGTGATTTTTGGTCCCTAAAGTCAGCTCAAACGCTCCTCCAGGGCCAAAAGAGCGTCCGATGCCCCGGCCACAAGATGAACATCTGTGATGGAACCGGTGAAACGCGAAGGCTTGGGGTTGATCTCAATGATGGAGGCACCGTTGTTTTTGGCTTCCCAGGGAATCATAGCGGCGGGCATCACCTCGCCAAGGCTGCCTATAACTAAACATACATCCGCTTTTTTGGCGGCATTCAAACTGGCTGTATAGGCATCCATAGGTATGGCCTCCCCGAAAAAAATAAAAGCCGGCTTGACCAATCCCCCACATTGGGAACATTTCACCGGCAAACTTTCAAAATCCACTTCTGATGAAGGAAATTTGTAATCACAGGAGGTGCACTCCATGGTTTGAGAATTTCCGTGAAACTCATAAACCTCCGAACTTCCCCCTTCCTGATGAAGATTGTCAATATTCTGGGTAATCACGCTTTTCAGTAAACCTTTTTGTTCCCAGCGACCCAATACTTTATGTCCCGCATTGGGTTCAGCTTTGCCGAAATAATCATAAAATATTTCGCGAATCACTTTCCACGATTCCACAGGATTTTCATAAAAAAAATCCATATCCAGAACCTTGGGGTCATATTTGTTCCAAATGCCGTTTTCGCCCCGGAAAGGGGGAACCCCGCTTTCGACAGACATTCCGGCACCTGTGAATGCAATGGTGTAATTGGATTGTTTAAGAATATTGACTGCCTTTTCCAGCTGAGCTTCCCTCATAGTGTAAAGAAATTTTATTTTTTCAATGCAGTAAGCATTGTTGATCCAATTTCAGCCGGAGAATCCACAACATGTATGCCACACTCCCGCATGACTTTCATTTTGGCAGCGGCGGTATCATCCTCTCCCCCAACAATGGCTCCGGCATGTCCCATACGGCGACCTTTTGGGGCAGTCTGACCCGCGATAAATCCCACGACCGGCTTTGAGGCATGGTCTTTTATCCAAAGGGCAGCTTCATTTTCCATATTCCCGCCAATCTCTCCGATGATAATGATGCCCCCGGTATTTTCATCGTCCATTAGAATCTGAACCGCTTCCAGAGTTGAAGTACCGATCACGGGATCTCCGCCAATGCCGATGCAGGTACTTTGTCCCAGTCCCAATTTAGTTAACTGGTCCACAGCCTCATATGTGAGCGTGCCCGATCGACTGATCACCCCGATGCTCCCCTCTTTATGGATAAAACCTGGCATGATACCGGCTTTGGCTTTTCCGGGGGAAATAATTCCGGGACAGTTAGGTCCTATCAAACGGGTAGAACGCGATGAAAGATAATGCTTGACTTTCACCATATCGGCCGTCGGGATGCCTTCACTGATAGCCACCACCAAATCAATCCCTGCAGCAGCGGCTTCCATTATAGCGTCCGCAGCAACCTGCGGAGGAACAAAGATCACAGAGGCATCGGCACCTGTTGCTTCCACAGCATCTGCAACTGTATTAAAAACAGGCAATTCAAGATGGGTAGTTCCTCCTTTTCCCGGTGTAACCCCGCCAACCACCTGTGTTCCGTAATCAATCATTTGCTGGGCATGAAAACTGCCCTCACGGCCTGTAAATCCCTGAATAATAACCCGGGAATTCTGGTTTAGTAAAACACTCATATGCAATAATTAATGAAATGGACAAATTACCTGAATAATTCATGAATGAATCTGGCTATAACAATTCTTTAACATTTAAAGAGGGTCTTGTGTTTAGTTTTGTTCTGAACTAAATTTCAATTTGATCCGAAAGAATTTGAACCACAGCCCTTAGCCAATAGTTGTCATCATTCAGACAAGGAATGTGATCAAAGGCTACCCCCCCGGCCTCTAAAAATGTTTCCCGGCCTTCCTTCCTGATCTCTTCCAGGGTTTCCAGGCAATCACTGACAAAGGCCGGCGTCACCACCAGTAATTTTTTCACATCCTGCTGCGGCAGTTGTTGTAACACAGAAGCTGTTGAGGGGCCCAGCCATTTGTCCCGGCCCAGGCGGGATTGAAATGAAATGCTGTACCGGTCTTCAGATAATTTCAAAGCTCTGGTCACCAACCGGGTGGTTTCCAGAACCTGATGCCGGTAGCAGTACGCATGAGCTAATGAAGGTGACTGGCAGCAATTTTCGCTTCCAAGACAATGGCAACCGGTGGGATCGGTTTTCTTCAAATGCCGCTCGGGTATGCCGTGATAACTAAAAAGCAAGTGATCATAATCACCATCAAGCCAGGGCATAACAGACTGCGCCAAAGCATGAATGTAATCGGGATGATTGTAATAAGGCTGAATGGTCCGCAAGTGAAAAGAAAAAGCGTGCTTCTGCCAAATTTGCTTTACATGTTCCACCGCCGTCTCGTAACTGCTCATGGCATAATGCGGATACAAGGGGAAAAGTATGACCTCCCTGACTTCCGGATGATCGGATTCAATCTGCTGCATGACTTCCCGGGGCTCAGGAATGCCATACCGCATGCAATGGTAAACGGGAAACCCACTGTAACTTTCAAGTTTTCGGGCAAGTCGCTGGGTCAGAACAATAAGAGGAGACCCCTCATCGGTCCAGATGGAATGGTATTTTGCAGCGCTTGATGGTGCCCGGAAAGGAGCAATGATGCCGTTGACGAGCAACCAACGGGGAAAAACAGGAATATCGATCACCTTCTCGTCCATAAGAAATTGTCGGAGATATTTCCTGACTTCAGATGTTGAGGGTGATTGGGGAGATCCAAGATTGACGAGAAGAATCACTTTTTCGGGCATAACAAAGGTTGCTTTTCAATACGGTTCAATCCAAAGATAAAGATTATCCGGATATTTTTTACCGTTACCGGATCACAATCTTATGGACTTCCCTGTTGTCATCCGGAAGAATGATTTCCATAAGGTACAAGCCGGAAGAAAAACCTGATAAATCTATTTTGCCATTTCCGGTTCCATGTCTGACCTCTTTTCTCTTTCGTCCGGCCAAATCCCGGATGCTAATCCCTTTCAGGGGTTCATGGGATCTATAATTTAAAACATCTTCAACCGGATTGGGGTAAACAGACACCAGTTGCTGATCAACCCGGTTGCCGGTGCTACCCACCACGACTCTCTCCAGGGTAATTTCATCTATTTCCACATTTCCTGTGACACCCCCCAAATCAAAAACAAGCCGGGCTGAAGGATCCGATTCCTCATTCATGGTGAAAGTATAGACAAATTGTTTTTTATCCTCTTCAAAAACAGGGGCGTAATAATCAGTATATGCATTCCAGGGATCCGATGACATGCCCATATAAACAGTGCGATTACCCGGTTCAACAGAGGAGGCCGTTAGAGATAAACGATACATCTCGTCTTTTTCCAACGAAAAATCTCCTTGTGCCAGTTGCACATGCCATCCTTCCGCGCCGCCGTTTTCGACATCCACCACCAGCCGGTTGTACCGGGATGACAAAGAGGCTGAGCCTTCTTCACTGGTATTTAATGCCCAGTCATCGGTTCCTGAGGAAAAATCACTCTCATAAACAGCAGTGGTTTCAACCGGCGTGGGCTCCGGCATGGGATCATTCAACAGAGCGTCAACCAACCCCGAATGAAAAGTTTCATCTTCAGGATCATAAATGCCAAAACCGGCACTAAATTCCCAATAGGCCCAGCTAAAGTCTTGCTCTTCAAACCAACGGGCACAGAAATTGGTCCAGCGAACCCGCGATTCCATATCAGCCTTGCTGTAAACACCAAATTCCCCTACATGAACAGGGATGTGATGGTTTTCTGAAAAATCAAGAACGGTCTCAAATTCAGCAGCGATGGTAGCCCTTTCCGCTTCCGTATCATACCATTCTGTTCCCAGCCATTGATCCGCATCATCACCCACCCAGTCAGCGCCCTGATGTGTAAACTGAAATGGATTGTAATAGTGGACTGTCAAAATCAGGTTTTCATCATCGGGCAATTCCAGATCCGAAACACCATTTACGCCACCATAACTCGCTGTTCCCATTAATACAAACCGATCGGGATTGGTGTTACGGATCTCTGCAAGGGCATCGGCAAAAAAAGTATTCCAAAGCTCCGCGGACAATTCACCATGTGGCTCATTGAGAACCTCAAAAAACAGATCTTCAGGATAATCTTGAAAATATTCGGCAATTTGTCGCCATTGTGACAGAAAACGGTCTTTTTGCCCGGAAGGATCCTCAAACAATGCTTCATGATGATGCATGTTGATGATGATCTTCAAATCCTCTTCCAGGGCTTTGTCAACAACGGTTTGAATCCTTTCCATAAAAGATTCTGAAATGGTGTAAAGTTCTTCTTCCATGCTTCGGTCAGAAGGTTCCCACCTGACAGGCAGCCGCACATGATCAAACCCCAAGTCAGCCATAATTTCAAAATATTCCGGCTTCCAGGGATTGCCCCAGGCATCTTCGGATGGAGCTTCAAATGCATTTCCCATATTGATCCCACGCCCGAGTTGCTGATTCATCTCAAAGGCCGCTTCGCGTTGTTGGCCCATAGCACTGATCCCGAAAAACAGAAAAGTGAATGTAGTCAATAATCGTCTCATTAATGCTTAGTGTTAGGTTTACATTTTAAAGTTAAGAAAATTCAAAATCCACAAAACTTTTAAGATATTTTAAAACACTGCATCAAGAAAACAAACAGAGATTACTTTACTTCATTATCAACGATATAAATGCAGTGGAATGAAAAATAAATTTCTATTTTTGAATGATTAACCAATCTAATAAGTCTATTATGAAAACCTTATCATCCCTTCTTCTGATAGCTTTTCTTTTGTCAGGATGCGCCAACCAAAGAGAAAAAGACCTGCAATTTCACCCCAATCAGGAAACCACAGTTCGCTACGAGTTGTCAAACATCACCGGAAGCACACCCTTCATGAGGTTTTACAACCAGACATTGCCCTTCAGACAATTCACTGAAAGATGGAATTTTGCATCGGACACCACATTTACAGAAACCTATTCCATCAAACATCCTGTTCGCATCGTCCTGCAAACCAAAAAAAATTCAATCCTGTTTTTCGGATTGCCCGGCGACACACTCCATGTCAAGGCCAAACTGGATGAAAAGGCCTTTCAGAATGTAAACTATGAAGGGAAAACAGCCTCTGCATCAGACTATCTGACAAACGAACGAAAACATTTCAAGGGCTGCCCCACAAAAGGTGAAAACCCAAAACCTTTTTACCATTCCGTAGATTCTTTTTATCAAAAAGAGTTGGCTAAAGTTGATTCCCTGTCTTCGGAAAACCTTTTACCGGAATGGTTTGCCCCGCTCCAAAAAGAAAACCTAAAAAACGAAAGAGAATATGTTAAAATGTTGTATTACGATCAACAACGATGGTTTCACGACAATTTCATCCCCCAGAAAAAAAGAATGATGCCGTCCGTTGATTTAATGAATATCGAACACCCATGGCAAACCCAGGTGAATTATTTATTGGGCGGTTTTAAAGAAGCAAAATATGACACGCTTTTAACACCCGAAAAAATGAATAAAGACATCTCCATAAAATACACCCAACACAACATTGATCAGTTAAAAGAAAAGCTCCCTGAAAATGTGCTTTCTTATCATGTCGCTTCGAGAATATCCGGATTTTTTACGGAAGGAAAAGCATATAGAATTAAAGATTCGGAATTCCCAAAGTTCAAAGAACAGATCAATGAATTGATCGAAACAAATAAACATCTGATAAAAAACCCCGTCCACCTGTCAGAACTTAAAAAGGAAAAGGAAAAATATTTCAAAAAGGTTGAAAACCGGATTACACTGTCGGAAGGGGATGATGCACCGCCCTTCTTCCTGAAAAACAGAAAGGGAGAGACAGTAAAGTTGTCAGATTTCAAAGGAAAAACCATTCTTGTCAATTTTTGGGGAACCTACTGTCTTGGCTGCATTAAATCCATTCCGGATAAAAACAAAATGTGCCGGGAATTTTACACGGAAGATTTTGCCCTGGTCAACATCTGCCTGGACCCCAGCTATGATGAGTGGAAAAACATCATTGACGAGAACAACTTTTCAGGGACGCATCTCATTTGCAATGACAAACAGAATGATTACCTCACATCAGAATACAACATCAACACGGTGGCCCATTATACTGTAATAGACCAAAACGGCAAGGTCATCAAAAACGGGGTCAGAGACTCTGTTCGGCATTACATTGAAAACTCGCTATAAAACTTATTTCCTGCAATTCAGCTTATAGATAAAATAGAGAGAAAACAGGGAGAAAAACACAAACAGCCCCACGAAACTGGGGAACCCCAAAAAGTCAATGAGCCACCCGCCAAACAAAGGAAAAAGGACCGGAAGTATATTGCCCGCCCCGGAAATACCCGCGTAAAGGGCCCTGTTCTCTTTTCCAGAAACCTCAAGCAAGACACCATTCATGGTGATGTTGTAAAGAGAAAAGACAATGCCCCCGATAAGAAAAACGTAATGCAAAGAGGCAATGGTTTGGCTGGAAAGGGTCAAAAGAGCCATGGAAACCGACAATAAAACATTTCCATACAGTAGATACCGATATCGCATCCGGCTGGCCACAAGGGCCACTACCAGACTGACCAACACCATACCAATCACTTTGTACAACAAAAAATCACCTGTATCGGAACTCCCCGCATCCAGAAAATCTTTTCCGTATAAAATCACAAAGGGCAGAAAAGAAACACCTATCCCCTGTGTATTGACGAACCCGAGAAAATGCCGCAACCGCTTGTTCTCTTTCCATTCGGTATGCATCACGTTAAAAAAACTACGGAGATTATTGATCTTCAGGGTGGAAGCAAGCTCTTCCTTTATCGACCAAAACCCCAGCGAAGCCAATAACAGGAAAAAACCGCCGGCCATAAACATGTAAGCATAATTGATGGGGTAACTCTCGGCAGCCAGCACTTTCTTGGCCAAATAGGCCGATATCAGCACAATGCCCCCCTGAAGCATCTGACGGGTGGAAAAGAAAGATTTGCGCTTTTCTTCCAAAACCGATTTCCCGATGATGTCCATGTAACTAATATTGGCAAATGAGCCGCCCAGGGCAAAAAGAGATATGAAAAGAAATATGGCCCATAAAATCAATCCGCCATCAGTTGCCTGCATAAAAAAGATAATGGTCCCCAGGGCCAGAATGGAAAGAATTCGGGAATTAATCCCCAACAAAAGGAATTTTTTCTTAAAGGGTTTGTTGCT
Source organism: Bacteroidota bacterium (assembly GCA_051744695.1). Taxonomy (GTDB): domain Bacteria; phylum Bacteroidota; class Bacteroidia; order Bacteroidales; family Marinilabiliaceae; genus Marinilabilia. Next base: position 11,505 of record JBNJDH010000055.1, read on the forward strand.
GATATAAGGGGCAAAAAAAAGCTGGGCAAAGCGGTTCCCGCCCAGAAGAATGGCTGTCATGATCCCCACATGCAGGGAAGTTCCCCCCGAATCAATCAACATGGACGGCAATACAGTATCCACATCCATAAAATTCTTGGCAAAAGCCAGCAAGGAAGCATGCCAGAGAAAGGCATAGAAATTACGGCGTGACGATGATGGCGATAGTTCTGTTTTTTCCTGCATATCTATCTACAATAGATCGTGAGATATTAGATTTTCAGATGTCAGATCAACCGTATAAATCTGACAAACTGCTTTTTAACCAGCAAAATACTAAGACATTTGAAACCAGGAATATCGTTGTTTTTTATCATGAATATCCATTTTATATCCCTATTGCCTGTAGAATCAATACAAACAGTGGTAGATTGTTTCACCGGACAGCACTGATCTCATACTAAACCACTATCTTCAAATTTTGCAGGTAGACCCGAAAATTATGTCAGACAATTTTTTTCAACAGAGGTACCCAAATATTTGTTTCTTTCCTCCGCTTTCAGACGCAACTTTTTTATCTTTAATCCATCAAATAAAGAAAAAGATGGCCTTCAAAGCAATTTTATATTTCCTTCCCCTTTTCATTTTATCAACGGGTTGTGGTCTTCGCACCTCAGGTTCAGCAACAACATCATCGCCGGACATGCACACCTCACGTCTTAGCATCGACTGGGCAGGAACCTACCAGGGAACCACCCCATGTGCAGATTGCCCGGGCATTGAGACAACCGTCACCCTCCATCATGATGAAACCTACCTTTGGTTGTCGCATTATCAGAACAAAGGTAACAACCTTTTTGTCGAAAAAGGCAAATTCGAATGGAACGAAGATGGCAACAAGCTTACCCTGACAAGCCGTGATAATAAAGAAAGACTTATTCAGGTGGGGGAAAACCAACTCTTCTTGCTCGATCAAAACGGCGAAAGAATCCGGGGTGAGCTGTCAGATCACTATATTCTCAAAAAAGTTTCTTTTCAGCAACTACCCGAAGCAGAAGACCTTTTGGAAGACAAAAAATGGGTTCTGGTCGAAATCGAAAATGATTCAACTAGCCAGATAGACTCTATGGAACAACGTCCTTT
>JBNJDH010000056.1:0-12582 GCA_051744695.1 Bacteroidota bacterium
TCAAACATCTAACTATCTATTGATAATATGAGATTATACAAGATTCTAAAAAAGGGACGGACCAGCCTTGCTCTTATAGTGCTGGTCCTTACTTTTATTTTATTTATTGACGTATATGAATGGATCCCGGAAGATCCTTTCAACACAATTCTCTTTCTTCAATTTGTACCATCTCTGCTCAATTTCCTTACTGTTTTTTCACTGGTGACAGCAGGGGGGTTCCTTGTGGTATTGTTGTTGACACTTCTTACGGGCAGGCTTTATTGTTCTGTAATCTGTCCGCTCGGGATTCTTCAGGATATTGTCAACCGGATCTCCCGTTGGCGATCAAAAAAGAAACGGTTTTTCAGGTTTAAGAAGCCTCATCCTGCTCTCCGATATACTTTTCTCGGCATTATGACACTGGCCATTATTTTTGGCGGGGGATGGATCGTCACATGGCTTGATCCATACAGCCTGGCCGGGCGTACATTTACTTATTTGTTTAAGCCTGTGTTTGTCTGGGGAAATAACAACGTCATAGCGCCGCTTCTTCAGAATATGGAGGTTTATTCTTTCTATCATCAATCTCTGATGCAGCCCTATACATTGCCTGTTATTCTTTCTCTGGCTGTGATTGGTGCCATTGGTTATTTTGCATGGAAACGGGGCCGGTTGTTTTGCAACACAATATGTCCGGTCGGAACCCTTTTGGGTGAAGTTTCCCGTTTTTCTTTTCTGAAAGTGCGGTTCGATCAGGGCAAATGCACCCGTTGTGGAAAGTGTGCGGCTGTTTGCAAAAGCGAATGCATTGATATCAAAAATTATTCTGTTGACCATACCCGTTGTGTAACCTGCTTTAATTGCCTGGAGGTTTGCCCCGAAACTGCATTAAGTCTGAGGCCCACTTCCACCAACAAGAGCGCAGAACCGCAATTGGAAACTGCAAAACCTTCTTCTGCAAAAACCGGAGCCGAAAGTCATGATGAAAACCGCCGGAAATTGCTTGTGACAGGACTGGCGCTATTGACGGGCAGCCGCATTTATGCCCTCAAAAAGAACCAAATGCCTGAAAACCAACAGGACCTGCTCAGAAATGTGAAGGAGAATCCTGTGGCGCCACCGGGAGCTGGCACAATTAAACGGTTCAATGAAACTTGTACGGGTTGCTCGCTTTGTGTCGCTGCCTGCCCTACAGGTGTTCTTCAGCCTGCTCTTACCGAATACGGAATTAGTGGATTCATGCAACCCCACATGGATTATGCAACCAGTTATTGCAATTTCGATTGCATAAGATGTGGAGATGTTTGTCCAACCGGGGCCATTCTTCCCATCACTATGGAAGATAAGCATTTGACCCAAATGGGGAAAGCCATTTTCGTTAAGCAAAATTGTATTGTTTATACCGACGAAACGGATTGTGGAGCCTGCTCAGAACATTGCCCCACCAAAGCCGTTAATATGGTCCCATATAAAAATGGGCTGTTAATTCCTGAAGTGGATCAGTCCATTTGTATTGGTTGCGGGGCATGTGAACATCCCTGCCCGGTCGATCAGCCATTTAAGGCCATTTATGTCAATGGAAATGCCACACAAATATTTGCCGAAAAACCTGAAGACACCGAAAGAGAGGAGGTTGACTCCAGTGAGGATTTCCCGTTTTAATTTTTAGGAAAAACCGGTAGAGACGCAAAATCCCTGTGTCTCTACCGGTTTTTTTTCAGGTTTCCTCCGATGGCAAAACCTGCACAAACAATGATGATGTTCTTGAAAATATACTGACCTTCCATGGTTGGCACAAACGGGATCTGAGCGAATACTTCTCCCGGGAAAAGAAAAACAGGAAAGAATGTTCCGATCATTTGAAGAAATAGCAGGATTAAAGTGATCCGTAAATACTTTCCTGAAATCAACCCCACGCCAATCAACACTTCCCATAACGCAAGTCCGTTGGTAATTATAAAATCAGGCACCAGCCCAAACGACATTACTGATATTGTTCTTATGGCCAGATCCTGAGCGGGACTTATGCCGGGAAAAAATTTCAGAACCCCGAACCAGAAGAAGATCAGGCCTATACTTAACCGCAATAAAAACAATCCGTTTTTCTGCATCCAACCCCTGATAATCGGTTCGGTCTTTTCAATCCATACTCCTCCTAATTTTTTTGCCATGTCTTTTGGTTTTTGGGGGTGAATTATTTTAACAAAAAACAAAGCAAAAGGTTGGTTGGATTGTCTTTCCGGGACAATATTTTTTCACCTCTTCTGGAAATGGTTTTTGACCCGGACCGCCAGGCTATACATGACGGGCACCATAACCAGGGTCAGAAAGGTGGCGGTTGTGAGCCCGAAAATAACCGTCCATGCCATTGGTCCCCAAAAGTCGGCGTTGTCGCCACCGAAATAGATGTTGGGGTCCAACTCCGTGAAAAGGCTGAAAAAGTTAAAGTTCAGCCCCGTGGCGAGGGGCAACAATCCCAGGACTGTCGTTATAGCCGTCAATAAAACGGGTCTCAGTCTTGTTTTTCCCGCCTTAATTACACTTTCAGTTTCATCGTTGTGCGATAATCGTTCCCCATCTTCAATTGTGAGTTCCATCTTCTTCTCTTTGCGTACAATATCGATGTAGTCGATTAATACGATGCCGTTGTTTACTACTATACCGGCCAGGGAAACGATCCCTACACCCGTCATAAGAATAATGAAATCCATTCCGGTTGTTCCCAGGCCCATGAACACACCGATGGTACTCAGGACTACTGTGGTTAGGATGATAAGAGGCTTTGCGGCCGAATTGAACTGTGTGATCAGGATCATGGCAATAAGGGCGACGGCTATGAGAAGCGCTTTAAATAGGAAATCCGATGTTTCCTCTTGGTCTTCTTGTTCCCCCGTCATTTCCCACCGATAGCCTGGTGGCATTTCGTAATTATTCAGAATTTTTCTGATGTCAGAATTGATGCGGTTGGCGTTATAGCCTTCTACCAGGTTCGAAGATAAAGTGATGACACGGGTGTTCTCTTTGCGTTTGATGTCTTCGTATGTGGACCCGTAAGAGTAATCGGCCAGAGCCGATATCGGGACATGGAAACTTTCACCGTTTTTTTCAATTTTAATTTTGAAATTCATCAGGGAGGATACATCATGTCTGAAACGATCGTCCAGTCTGACCATGATGTCGTATTCATCTTCTCCGTCCTTATAAGTATCGGCTTTTGTTCCATACAAGGCCGATCGAAGAGCGCCTGCAACCATTTGGGTGGTCAGTCCCATGCGGCGAACCTTGTCGCGGTTGATGTTGATCTCCATCTGTGGTTTGTTCATGTTGATGTCCATCTCCAGGTTTTCGATGCCTTCAATGTGACTGTTGTCGATGGTTTGTTGTACATCAGAGGCCACGTTTACCAGTGTTTCAAACTCATCGCCCGATATTTCAAGATTGATGGGCTTTCCCACGGGTGGCCCGTTCTCTTCCTTTTCTACAAAGAATTTGGCGCCCGTAAATGTGCGCAAGGTGTCCGACAGCTCTTTCATGATTTTGGAAGTGCTGATGCCCTCGCGGTATTGGTAATCTACGAAAGTGATGGTTGTCAGCGCTTTGTTGGGGCTTCTGCTGGATTCAAAGAAACCACCTTTTCCGTTCCCCACATTTACGCCAATTGACTGAACAATATGACTGTATGGTTCCAGGGTGGCTTCCACAATTTCTTCAGCCTCGTGCGATACTTCATTGGTTTTCTTTATATCGGTTCCAAGGGGTAGTTCCATCGTAATAAATACTGTTTTCGGGTCACTTTCGGGGAAGAAAATGACATTGGGGTTGGTCATCCTGAAAAACAGTACCGAAAAAACCAACAGAGCTATCATGCCTCCAAAAAGGACCCAGGATGTTTTTTGGCCAAGGGCCTTTTTCAAAGTGAGTTCGTATAGCCAGTCAATTTTAGGCAACAATTTCTTTTGGAAATTATAGGCGCCTGGTTTCAGGACGTAAATGTTGAAGAGCGATAACAAAAGCGGGAGCACCAGTAGATTGCCCCACAATATGATGCCTGCAATGTAACTTATTACCCCGATGATGGCCAGTGAACCCGTGATGGTGAAGAGCCGGCGATGGTTTTCGGTTTGGTTGCGCGGCTTCTCGTGCTTCATGAATTGCAATGCAAAAACCGGGTTTAACACCAATGCCACGAAAAGGGATGAGGCCAGGACTATAATCAGCGTGATGGGGAGGTATTTCATAAACTCACCCGTAATTCCCGGCCATAAAAGGAGGGGAAAAAATGCGGCGAGTGTTGTGGCCGTGGAACTGATGATGGGCATGGCTATTTCGCTCACGCCTTTTTGTACAGCCCTGAAGCGGGGATAACCTTCTTCAAAATGGCGATAGGTGTTTTCAACCGCCACAATGGCATTGTCCACAAGCATTCCCAGGGCCATCAACAGGGCGTATAATATCATGGTGTTGATGGTATAGCCCAGTTCGCCCAGTATCAGGAAAGCAATAAACATGGACATAGGAATGGCCAGTCCTGTGAACAATGCGTTCCGCAGGCCCATGAACAAATAGAGCACGATCATGACGAAGATCATCCCCATAATAATGGAGTTTTCCAGGTTGCTGATCTGGTCCTTTATGTAAACCGACTGGTCATCGGTAATGGTCACGTTTAAATCGGCGGGAAGCGTTTGTGAAGTTTGCTTTCTGTCAATGATGCTGAAAATCTTGTCGGTGGCATCCAAAAGGTTTTCTCCGCTTTTTTTGACTATGGAAAGGGTGACAACCGGCTGCTTGTCGAGACGGGAGATGCTGCTTTGTTCTTCAAACCCGTCAATGACCCTGCCCACATCGGTTAACTTTACCACCTTTCCATCTTCGCTCTTTACGATGGTTTGGCGGATCTCTTCCATGTTCTTATAATCGGCTTCCGTTCGTACCGAACGCCGGGTTCCGTCCACAATGATCTCGCCTGCTCCTATTGTCACGTTTTCCGAATTAAGCGCATATTCGATATCGGAAAATTCAAGGTCCAGGGCTTCCATCTGGCCCGGGTCTAAATGAACTTTTATTTCTCTGTCTTCCACCCCTTTGATGTCGGCTTCCCTGACTTCCCGTAAAGATTCAAATTCTTCCTGAAGGTCTTCGGCATGTTTTTTTAGCTCGTATAGGCTATAATCGCCGGAAAGGTTGATGTTAAGAACCGGAAATTCCGAGAAATCAATGTCCTCGGTCATGGGGTCGGTTTCCAGGTCTTCGGGCAATTCGCTTTTGGCTTTATCGACCTGGTCTTTGGTGTCCTGCAGGGCTTTCTGAACTTCTACATCGGTTTCGAATTCAACAAGTATCAGGCTCATGTCCTGGTAAGATGCCGATGACAGGCGTTTTACCCCGTTTAATCCTTTTAATTCTTTTTCTATGGGACGAGTGACGAGGTTCTCAATGTCAAGCGGACTGTTACCCGGATAGGGGGTTGAGATCATGATATAGGGCACGACGATTTCCGGAAACAGTTCGCGCTGCATGCTGTTGTAAGAGAGAAAGCCTGCAATGAAAAGAAATACGGTAAGAATGAATATGGTATTCTTATTTTTCAGGGCTGCAACGGTTGGTCCAAATTTTCGCTCAACGACCTTTTGTTGGTAGTTATCAGGATTTTCCTTCATTGGGTGCGGTATTAATAATGAGGTGTTATTGAATGTTTAAGGGTGTTCCCTCGGTAACCTGCGCAAATCCACTGGTTATGATTTGGTCGCCCGGCTCGAGGCCATCCGATACCACGGTTTGATTGTTATCCCTGATGGATGTGGTGATGTATTTTTTTTCCGTCACCTGTATGTTGTTTTGGTTTTTGGTGGCCACGAAAATAAATTCTCCCTTGAAATCCTTTTTTACCAGCAATGAGGGCACTACCAGTGCATCCGGAATTTTTGAAATGCGCATTTTCATCTCACCCATGAGGTTTGGGCGGAGCGTATTTTCCTTGTTTTTGAGGTTTACTCTTATTCCAAATGTTCTGCTGTCGGGATCTATTACTGCTGATTTGCGGAAAATGGTTCCTTTTTTTTCAACATCGGGAATGGGGAAATAGACAGTAACAGAATCTCCGGGGTTGATCGAGTTTAGGTATTTTTCGGAGACATTGGTGGTTATGTAAACCGTTTCAAGATTTACAAGCCTTACAAAAGGAATGGCCGGCCCGGCCATCTCACCCTGGTTTTGCATTAGATCGTCAACCACCCCGTCGATGGGCGCCTTAATTACAGACATATCCATTTGGGCCTGGAGATTATCTATTTTTTTCTCGAGAGAATTCATATTGGCTTTGGCTTGTAAATATTCAACTTCGCTGCCAATGTTCTGTTCCCAAAGATTTTTGCGGCGGTTGTAAAGGTTGGAAGCCAGTTCCAGATTGATTTTTGCTTCTTCAATGGATTTCCGGAGCGATTCAGTTTTGAGTCTGGCAAGGATCTGCCCTTTATTGACCTCATCCCCTTCACTTATGGGAATGGATTCAATAATGCCTCCCGTCTCCGGACTGACTATGATGTTTTGGTCGGTAGACACGTTGCCAATGGCTTCAATAAATTGCTCATACAGGGTTGGCTTCAACTCAGATACTTCAACATTCACTTTATTTTGTGGTATGTCGGAGCCAATTTCAGCTTCCAGGTCGGCAATTTTCTTTTTCAACTCGTTCATTTGACTGTTGTATTCTTCGAGCTTTTCTTTTTTCATTTGTTTTTCATCTGCCGGGTTTTCGGCATCACATCCCCAGGTTATAACAATAATGGATGATATGAAAAAAAACGATAATAAACGTGTCATGATGGCTGTATTTTAAAGTGTTTTTTTTGGTGGTCACAATTTCCCGGTGGCTTTCAGGTAATTTATTCTGGCATTCAGGAGGTCCAGTGTTGCCTGAACAAGACTGATTTGCGCCTGAATGAATTGTCCTTGTTGCTGATTGAGCTCAAAACTTTGGGCAATGCCGTTAGAAAACTTAACCCGGGTTTCCTTGTAGATGTCACTTGCCAGGGCCTTGCTTTTATTGGCAATCTTGTATTGATCAATGGCCGAATTATATTCTGTCAGGGCTGTGAGGGTTTGAGTTTTAATGTTCCGGAGTGTCTTTTTGCGCTCATTTTTGCTTTTTTTCCAGGCCATTTTTTGCTGCTGGGCCCGGGCATGTCGCATACCTGAGGAAAATATCGGAATTGAAACTGAAACACCCACAAATTGGGATTTGTACCACTCCTCGTTTAGGATGTTCGCTTCATCGCCGTAACCGGTTTTCTGATAGCTGTAGAAAGCGTTGATTTTTGGGAGATACTGCGCCCTGATGTTTTTAAGTTGTAGCTCCTGGCTTTCTACATTGGTGGCAGCTATTTTGTAATTGATGTGTTCACGCGGCATCCAGCCTTCTTCTTTGGATTCTGCCTTTATTGCCATGGAAGAAAGCTTGTCTAAACCATCCGTCAGATTGATGGGCTGCTCTTCATTCAGGCCCATGGAAAATCTTAACACCGCAAGGGCTACCTCTTCATTGCGTTCTACTTCTACAATTTGTTTTTCAGCTTCATGGACCATCAGCTTGATTTGCGATACATCCAGCTGCTCGCGATAGCCGTTTTCGTGAAGCGACTTGGTTTCTTCCAGCGTTTCGCGATTAACGGCCAGGTTGTTTTCAAAAGCGTCCAGGTTTTCACGTGCCGATAGCACCAAAAAATAGGCTTTGGCGACGGCATCACGTATTTCAATCTCTGTTTTTTCGTTTTGTTGATGTGTCAGATCAAGGAAGACCCTGGTTGCTTGTAACCCAACAAAATATGAGCCGTCAAAAATCATTTGAGAGGCTGAAAACGAATAATTGCCATCATAAGCTGTGGAGAAGGAAATGGGAACTTTGTCTCCTGCTTCTACGCCCGGAGGACGCATCTCGTCCGGGATAATTTCTGCCGGGAACAAACTTACCGGAACATCAAGCGAATGGTTGTATTCTCCTGAAAAGTCAATTTGCGGCAGGCCCGAAGCAATTGTTTCCCATATTTTCTTTTTTGCCGATGCCACGTCATAATCGGAACTGATTTTCTGATAGGCATTTTGAGAGGCGTAGGTCATGGCTTCTTCCAACGAGAAAGATAATGTGTCCTGGTTCGTTTGCGCTCCGAGGTTTAGCACAGAAAAAAGAAACCAGGCAATGAACAAATACTTAAGATGTTTCATGATTCGGGGTGGATTCAGATTGGTTCATAAGATCATTAAATATTTTTAATCCTTTGTCTGTGCATATTCCCCTGAAATGATAGTTGAACAGATTAAGCCTGAATTTATCTGATAACAAATCTTCTTCAGTGAAAATGCCGTAAACAGGGTCAAAAGTGTATATATGGCCCCCTGTCATCAATTTTGATATGAAATCTGTGTCAAGGTCGGCCCGGTAAAGACCTTGTTTAAGGCCCTTTTTTAAATTTTTTTCGTGAGCCTGGTAAAGAATTTTTCGCCTGGCTTCCTTTACATTTTGGAATGTATCGGGGAAATATTTTTTCAGATCGAATGCAATTGCAGTGTTTTGGCGGCTTAATTGTTTTAAAACTTCCTGCCGCCGAAAAAAGAACTCCTCAATGGCATTGATGTCATCTTCAGGCTCCTCCTCCAGTTTTTGTTTTATCTCTTCCGTGGCTTGTTCCATTACTTCATTGACGAGCTCGCTTTTGTTGCTCCAATACAGGTAAAGCGTTTTTTTCGAAATCCCTGATTCGTCGGCCAGGTCTTTCATCGTAACGCTGCGAATGCCGTAAAACTTGAACAGGCTGAGGGCTTTTTTTGTTATCGATGATTTTTTCTCTTCCATGGTGATGCAAATATAGTGACAGGAAAATTCCGGGAACTATGATTCGGCAAAAAGTTTCCCGGGTTTCCTGTGAACGAACGAAAAATGCCGGTGAATGATATCATTCCCGGGATTAATTGCAATAAGAAACGCTTATTAGAAGTTAAACAGTTGAAAGCGAAATATTTTATTTATATTGTCGTTTGAGTAAAATAAGATGCAGGCTGAAGAATGAGCCAAAACATATTAATTTACAAACAAATGAGGATAGTGCTCTTGATAGCATTTGCCGGAATCTTATTGCTTTTATCTACCAATTGTGATGCCCAGATATGGCCGTTTAAAAAACGAAGCCAGAAAGAAAAGGCCACCGAAGATCTCCGGGAAAGAAAACAGGAAGCCGGGGAAGGCAACTCTTTCAATCCGCTACAATCTTTTGGGCAGCAGTCCGGCGATTCTCGGAACGATCATATTCGTTCTGCTTCAACGGCATCTGTTTCTTATCCCGGGGCTGGTAACATCAGTCTGACCACCCCCTCCCGCTATGGGAATGGCGGAAAGATTGAATGGCTTTCATGGCTGGGGTTTATGCCCTGGACGCCCAATTTGTTTTTTAAAAGGCAGTTTTCAGCCGACCGGGAATGGCTGGTTGCTTCATTACATGGGGCTTATACTTCATATCCGGGTCTGCAGCGAGTCAGCGGGGGAAAAGATTCATTTCTTGCAGATTCCATTTCGGGCAATCCCAAAGTCTTATCTCTCAGGAATCAGATGATCGCGTCAAGGTTATTTTATAGTCCCGTTTCATGCAATCCCACGCAACCTTACCTGATGTTATCAGCCTCCCTGGGAGTGGATTTCGGAATACCGTTTTCCGAGGAGGAAGTTTACTCCGATGAGCGCCATTTCTTTACCCCCAGAAGCATGGCATACAATGGTGAAGGTTGGGTCGCTATCCTTGCCTTGAGAGGTGACTGGCAGATCAATTCCTATTTGTATTTACGCGGTGGCCTCCGGACTTTGACCGGAAATTTCGGGGGGACTGTTGCCTGGGAACAGCACGGTGCCGTGGAATATCTGCTAAACTCCTCTGTTTCGGTCTCCGCCGGATACACACTGGGTTTTGGAGATATCGGCGCTTCTACATTTGGCTTTCTTCCTTTTTTTGACATCTCCATTTATTTTGGCAAAAAACAAACCCGCAGCAGGCAGTTGTTCGACCAGCAGATGTATTAAGAACATAACACAGGTTCAGAAAAATTCCTAAATTCGCAGCATTTTGTTGGATTTTTACAGTTAATAGGAATACTCATATGTGGATTCGCATTGCCAGTTTTATCCTCAGAAACCGGCTCCCGATACTTATTGTTCTGACTCTTCTGACTGCTTTCATGGGCTTTCAGTCGCGGAAAATGGAGATGTCTTATCAGTATGCCCCGTTGTTGCCCGAAGATGACCCCGTTCATCAGGAATATGAACAATTTGTTTCCCGTTTTGGGAATGAAGGCAATCTAATGGTTTTGGGGGTGCAGGACTCTTTGTTTTTTGAGCAGGAACATTATGCACATTGGCAAAAACTAACGGGCGAACTTGCCGGCATCGACGGCATAACCTCGGTGATGTCGGCTACGGATGCCTATCGGCTTGAAAGGGACAATGAAATCAAAAAATTCAGGATAGAGCCTGTTTTTGAGGATGATGAAGCTCCCTCAGATTCTTTGCGGCAGGTGTTTGACGATTTATCATTCTATAAAGGGCTTTTATATAATGAAGAAACCCATACTTACCTGATTGGAGTTACCCTTGACACTGATGTTCTTGAAAGCTCCGAGCGTGTTGCCCTTATGGAGAGGATTGTTGAGGTTGGAGATTCCTATGAAGCGGTTTCGCAAAATCAGTTGCGATATTCAGGATTACCCTTTATTCGTGTTGAAACGGCTCAGATGATCAAAAAAGAGCTCAATATGTTTATATGGCTGGCTCTTGGAATTGCTGCTCTGATCATTTTTATGTTTTTCCGGTCTTTTAAGGTTGTCCTCTTCTCCTTGCTGGTTGTGGGTATGGCTGTGGTGTGGGCATTGGGTATTCTGGGGATGACCGGGTTTAAAGTTACCATTCTCACGGGCATGATCCCCCCTTTGATTATTGTTATTGGTGTGCCCAATTCGGTTTTCCTGCTTAATAAATTCCATTACGAATTTCGTAGTCATGGCAACAAAATAAAATCGCTTCAGCGTGTGATCCGGAAAATCGGGAATGCAACATTTTTGACCAATGTGACGACTGCCAGCGGATTTGCAACTTTTATTTTTACCAACAGTAAATTGTTGGTTGAATTCGGGACACTGGCTGCCATCAATATTCTGGTTGTTTTTGTTTTGTCGATATTATTGATCCCCATTGTTTTCAGCTTTCTTCCCGATCCGAAGGAACGCCATGTTAAGCATCTTGATCGTCCTTTTCTCGAAAGAGTGCTTCACAAGCTTGTGCATATTTCGTTGAATCATAAACAGGCCGTGTTTGCCGGATCATTAGGATTGTTAATTGTTGGGGGTTTCGGAATTTCGCGGATGGAGACAACAGGTTATATGCTTGATGATATTCCACACGAACATCAACTATACCAGGACCTTAAATTTTTTGAAAATCACTTTAGTGGATTGATGCCCCTTGAGATTGTTGTTGATACCAAAGAGTCAAAAGGGGTGATGAAACAGGGTTCCCTACAAAAAATTGATGGTCTTCAGAGTGAATTGTCCTCTTTCCCTGAGTTATCAAAAGGACTCTCCTTGTCCGAGGCTGTCAAATTTGCCCGGCAGGCCTATTACGATGGTGGTCCCGAACAGTACAAACTTCCGGGCCGGATGGAACGGAACTTTATCATGTCCTATATTCCTCAAGGTGATGGTGATGATGGCCCGGGGTTTGTTTCATCCTTTGTTGATTCCACCCGGCAGAGGGCCCGCATCAGTTTCCGTATGGAAGATGTAGGAACCACCAGGATGGAAGGGTTAAACCAGGACATTCAGGCTGTTACCGATTCTATTTTCCCTCCTGAAGATTATGAAACATCTGTAACAGGTTCCAGCATTGTATTCTTTAAAGGTACGGATTATCTGGTGCGCAATCTGTTTCTGAGTTTAGGGCTTGCTGTGTTGCTGATCGCTTTGTTTATGGCCTGGATGTTTCGTTCTGTGCGAATGGTGATTGTATCGCTCTTGCCCAACCTGCTTCCGCTGATTACAACCGCTGCTTTGATGGGCTTTTTCGGAATACCAATAAAACCATCGACCATCCTTGTTTTCAGCATTGCATTTGGCATTTCGGTTGACGACACCATTCATTTCCTGGCCAAATACCGGCAGGAACTCAGCGAAACAAACTGGAGCATACGGGCCGCTACGGTGCTGGCTTTGAAAGAAACCGGAAGAAGTATGATCTATACATCCGTGATTCTTTTCTTTGGATTTGGTATATTTACGGTATCAAGTTTTGGAGGGACGGTAGCTCTTGGAGCTTTGGTTGCCTTAACTTTGCTGGTAGCTCTTTTTGCTAATCTTATTTTATTACCTTCGTTGTTGTTGGGACTGGAAAGGCTCATTACCAACGAATCTTTTAAAGAGCCCATGCTGACCATTTATAATGAAGAAGAAGACATTGACCACAATGAATTAAAAATCGATCAGAGGCCTGCTTTGCATGATTCGGGGCAAGGCGGTCCAGAATCAAAAGATGACGATTATGTCGAAAATTGAAGAATACCGGCAGGTTGT
>JBNJDH010000057.1:0-12285 GCA_051744695.1 Bacteroidota bacterium
ATCAATATCAGTCTGAATCGTCACGAAGGGGTGCGTTCGGCTTATTGCTGGAATCCTGAGATCGCCCGTTTGGGGCGTGCCCACAACGATGCCAACGTATGTGCTATGCCAGGAAGATTTTTAAAGGAAGACCAGGTTCGTGAGATTATTGATGCTTTTTTGACTACAAATTTTGAAGGCGGCAGGCATCAACAGCGGATAAATAAGATTGACTTTTAAAATCAGGTTCGGCGGTCTCTGATCCGCCTTTTTAAAACCTCCAACAGTGTCTGTCCACTTAATCCGAGTCCTCCTCAGGCACTTTTACCGAGTCCTCCACAATAGCCGAGACCTGAAATATTCCTAAAGCACCATTGTCGATATTCCCCTTTACCGGAATGCCACCCGGAGGTGAAAAAGGATTGTGACTGATGCGGTTTTTTTCGGCAGCCTGAATAAAGTTGTAATATATCTCACCGATTGACAGGGCGTATATATTGATGCTATCTCCTTCTTCGGCCTCTATATTTCCGAAAATCATAGTGTCATTCAGCCATTGATCATTGGTGAGCTCGTCATGATAATGTGACCAAACCTTTACGGAATCGTTTAATTCCCCGTTTACAGCGTATTTAAAAATAAACCGTTCATCTTTGCGGGGATTGTCTTTTACACTTCCGATAATTTCATAAATGTCGGCATCCGAATCTTCTTCCCATCTGTCTTCTTTGACTTTCAGTGAGTGCATATTGACCGGCAGGCCCATGGTCGATTTGGCTTCGTATCTTTCATTTTCTATGTCAATTTTCAAATGATAGGTTGTATCTGATCCTGCTTTGAAATCTTTTGGTGCCATATAAAGCCCTTTTTCTGTATGGTCAAAATTGTAAGATTGGTCCGGTCCCGAAACAATTACCTCAGCATTCTCAACGGTCTCAACTTCTGTGGTATCCATGTAGGGAGCGGTTCGCGTGAGTTCAATGGTTCTGTAATCCGGATGATTTCCGATTACCCCATCAACGACCAATTGTTTTTCGTTCAGTGTTTCAATATCGGGATCGAAAGGGACCCGTTTGCAACTGAAAAAGAGGAGACTTAATGGTATAAAAATGAAAAGAAATAATTTTAAGTTCATGGTTTATTTCATTTAAAATTTGAAATTGTAAGTAACCGAGGGGACAATTTTGAACATCACGGTTTTGTAGGCATTGATTTTATTTGGTGTTTCCGGATCATCCTCAAATTGCACCGAATAGGCATTGGCCCGGTTATAGGCATTGTATGCCCCGATGTGCCATTCCCCTTTCCATTTTTTGTCTGGTTTGTCTTTTCCTTTAATGGTTACTGACAGGTCGAGTCGGTGGTAATCAGGCAATCTGGAACTGTTTTTTTCTCCGTAAATGGGAAGGCTTGAGTTGGCATGCCGGAAACGCATGGTCGGGTAGGTGATGGGGGCGCCTGTCCGGTAGGTCCAGTTGGATGAAACCCCGACTCTTTTCGA
This sequence comes from Bacteroidota bacterium, assembly GCA_051744695.1. Classification (GTDB taxonomy): domain Bacteria; phylum Bacteroidota; class Bacteroidia; order Bacteroidales; family Marinilabiliaceae; genus Marinilabilia. The sequence goes on from JBNJDH010000057.1 coordinate 1,481, forward strand.
TATCTGATAATTGAGTACGATATTAAGATTGTGGGGTATGTCGTAATGGGCCGGATATTCTTTCCCTTCGTTGATATCAGGGAAATTTCTCCTGGCTTTTGACCATGTATAGCCAATCCATCCCGTCATATCTCCTTCGTTTTTTCTGAGTAGCAACTCTGTGCCATACGAATGACCCTTGCCAAATCTGATCTCTTTTTCCAGCTGATTGTTAAGCATCAAATTGGCATTTGGATGAAAGTCGATTTGATTGTCCATCCATTTGTGAAATACTTCCAGTGAAGCTTCATATTTGTTGTTTTCGAAGTTGCGGAACCAACCGGCAGAGATCTGATCACACACCTGTGGCTTCACATATTCTGATGCCGGAAACCATACATCCAGGGGGGTGCCTGCTGTGGAGTTGGATGCTAATTGGATGTATTGATTGGTGCGGGAATAAGAAGTTTTGAGCGAATTTTTGTTGTTGATCAGGTAACGTGCGCTGAAGCGCGGCTCCCAATTCATATATGTGTTGAAAGCTTTGTTGTTCTTGTAATTAACGGTGTCCGAAACCTGATAATCCTCATCGATTCTGTAGACAGTGGCTTTGCCAATGTTTTGAAAAGCTGAGAACCGCAAACCCGCATTGATTTTCAGCTTTTCTCCTATTTTTTGTTCAGCCAGCAAATAGGCACCATATTCCATTGCCTTGTTGTTCGACACTTTGAAGTCGCTTTCACGGCCCGATACTTTAAAGCGGCCGGGCTGAATAAAGTGACGGATGGCTTCTCCGCCGAACTTGAAGGTGGTGACAGGAGAGGGATGAAAACTAAAATCATATTTGGCACTGAGGTTTTCCAGGTTGGAAGTCCAATCAAATTCGGGGCTTCCGTCTTTCATTTCTACCTGGTAATTGTATTTGGAATAGAGGAGGGTGAGGTTGGAAAACAAACGGTCAGTAAACAGATGATTCCATCGTGCGGTGAAAGTTGCATTGCCCCAGTTCATTCCCATCTGGTCGTCATATCCGTAAGCATCATTGCCAAAGTATCCCGAGAGAAAAACACGGTTGTTGTCATTGATCTTATAGTTCAGCTTGGTGTTCAGATCATAAAAAAACAGCTTGTTGTTATTGATGGCGGAATCGGATGATAATTTCAGAAACATATCGGCGTAGGTACGCCGTCCTGAAATAATAAAAGAGCCTTTGTCCTTTTCAATTGGTCCTTCCAGCGTCAGCCGGCTTGAAATGAGTCCCAGACCTCCTTCTGCTCCGAATTCTTTCTTGCTTCCATCCTTCATTTGAATGTCCAACAGGGAAGATAGTCTTCCTCCGGATGAGGCAGGAATATCTCCTTTGTAGAGGCTAACATCTTTGATGGCGTCGGAATTAAAAACGGAGAAAAAGCCCATCAGGTGACTGGGATTGTAGACCGTTGCTTCATCAAGTAAAATGAGGTTTTGGTCCATAGCGCCTCCCCGTACGCTAAAGCCACTGCTGCCTTCTACAGGAGTTTGAATTCCCGGCATCATCTGAACCGACTTCATCAGGTCCGATTCGCCAAAGATCACTGGCAGCTTTTTCAGTGTCTTGGCATCCATCTGTACCATACTCATTTGTGTGCTTTTGATGTTGTGGTCGTCGGCCCGGGCTTTGACATCCACGGCCCCCAATTCAATGCTTTCGGGGGCCAATTCGATATTTAATGTTTTGCCGGACCGGGCCTCAATGGTTTCACGATGCCGTTCATAGCCCATATAGGAAAACTCTAAAGTGCATTCACCCGCCGGAATGGTAAGGGAGTAAAAACCGTAAGAATTGGTGACTGTGCCGGCATTATGCTCATTGGAGAAAATGGTGGCCCCGATGAGGGTTTCCCCGGATTCTTTGTCTTTTACATATCCACTTATCGTGACTTCTTTTTGGGCAGAAGACCATAAAGGACAACAAATAAGCAGAAGCAATAAAAAGTGAAATGGTGTTTTCATAATCGGTGTTGGGTTTATCAGGTTACAAATAAAGGTTATTGTTTTCTGATTTAGAAATTGTTTTCGATAAAAGAACGGATTTTTGGGATAAACGTCGAAAAGAGCGAGTACGTGTTTTTTGCTAACTTTGCCCGCCGTGTGAGTTTCGGGTTCCGAGTTCCGGGTTTCGGGTTCCGGGTTCCGCGTTTTGGGTTTCGGGTTTCGAGTTCCGGGTTCCGGGTTCGGGTCTCGAGTTTCGGGTTTCGTGTTCCGGGTTTACCCCGTGAAAAGTGACGGAGGAACGTTTTTCACCGGGGTTCCGGGTTTCGTGTTCAGAGTTCCTTGTTAAAACGGTCATTCTGAGCCTGCGAAGAATCTGTTCCTGGTCAAAACTGTTCACTGATGACTGCTAACTGATGACTGCTAACTGATGACTGCTATATGTGGCTGATATTAACGCTTTTTTCTGCCTTTTTTCTGGGTTTTTACGATATACTCAAAAAAGTCTCGTTGCGCGACAACGCGGTGTGGCCGGTTTTGTTTTTTGGCGCATTGACGAGTACTTTAATATTTATTCCTTTGGTGGTTTTGTCTGAACAAGGCATTTTGCAATCCGGCGATATGGTCTACGTGCCTCGTCTCACGGTGCGTGAACATTGGATGGTTTTGTTGAAGACCTTTATCGTTTTGGTTTCATGGGTGTTCAATTATTTTGCCCTGAAAAATTTACCCCTGACCATTGTGACGCCTGTCAGGGCTACCGGTCCGATCTGGACGTTGATTGGCGCACTTATTATTTTTGGAGAGCAACTAAGTCCGTTGATGTGGGTGGGCTTGTTGTTGACTCTTTTCTTTTTCTTCCGGTTTTCCACAGTAGGTAAACTTGAAGGATTGTCCTTCCGCAAAAACAAATGGATGTGGTTTGTGATCATCGGTACGTTGGCCGGAGCAGTAAGTGGTTTATACGACAAACATATTCTTCAGCAGATAGACCGCTTGGCTGTTCAGGCCTGGTTTTCTTTTTATCAGGTGGTTTTGTTGCTCCCGGTTTTATGGTTTGTCAGACGCAAGCGGCCTTCCCGCACGCCCTTTTATTGGCGGTGGACCATTCCTCTCATCGGTTTGTTCCTGGTGATTGCAGATTTTTTGTACTTCTATGCACTGAGTGAGCCCGAATCGCTCATTTCTGTTGTTTCGGCCCTTCGCCGGAGCAGTGTGATCGTACCCTTTGTTTTCGGGGCTTTGATGTATGGAGAGAAAAATGTGAAGAAAAAAGCGATTTATCTCGGGGGTATATTGGTGGGGGTTGTGTTGTTGTTGATGGGTTAAAACACAAAAAACACCACAACCCCTGCGACAGCAATGAAAGCCCCGATTACTTCTTTGGTCGTAATCTTCTCTTTAAAAATGTATCGGGCCGGCAGGATAATCATGACCGGGGTTAATGCCATAAGTGTACTGGCAATTCCTGTGGTTGTGAATTTTACAGCCAGCAGACTGAAAGAAACCCCCAGGAAAGGACCGAAAAATGCTCCGATGGAAATGCGGCTCATGGCTTTTTTGTGCCGGAGTGCTTTCCATACATTTCCCCAGCGGCGGATGAAGAAAAACACCAGTGAGAAGCCGACAATTCCTGCAATGACCCGGATTTGGGTGGCCATGAAGGCGTTCAGGTCGCCCATGCCCAGTTTGCTCAGTACCAGTCCCAATGCTTGTCCTGCCGCACCTCCAAGGGCCAGAAACAATCCTGCCAAGGGGAAATTGAGTGAAAAGCGCTTTCCCTTAACCGGACGACCAAGAATAACCAAGGCGATTCCACTGATGGTAAGCATCATACCTAATATGTTAATCAGGGTCATTCTTTCACCCAGGATGATTAGTCCGAACAAAGCTGTCAGTGGGGGAGTCAGGGACATGATCAGCATTGACACTCTTGCACCGACTACTACGAATGCCTGAAAAAGAAGGAGGTCTCCGATGACGAACCCCACCAAACCGGAGAGGCTTAGCCATAGCCACGCGTGACTGCCCGCATCAATGGGAAAGAAATGGCCCCGTGTAATGGATGTGAAAAGCCCCAGTAAAATAAGAGCCATAACCAGGCGGATCAGGTTGACCGATAATGATCCGACCTTTTTCCCGGCTGACTCGAATGCCATGCTCGTGGCTGTCCAGCAGGCGGCCGTGACGAGAGCTGAGAGCTCACCCAAGTGGGATGTTATGAATTCCATGGTATTATTTTAATGAACTTTGTTCGTTTTCGGGCGTTAAAGAAAGTAATTTTGCCGCTAATCTTTGGCACCGGCTTGTCAAAAAAAAGATCAAATTAAAGATTAAACCATTGCTCATTTTTTTGGTCAATAAACACCGTATAGAAACAACAATCTTAACATGAAACGAAAAATCTGGATAGCCCTGGGGGCTTTTGGTATTATCCTTATTGGTGCTCTTCTAATGTTTTTACTATTCTCCCTGAAAGAAGAACCTGAGAAATCATCTAAGCCACAAGCTGATATACATGTAAAAGCCGAGCAGGTTGATTTTGAAAACTTACAGGCAACTGTCACCTCGTCGGGACGGCTACATGCCTTCAACGAGGTGACCGTAAGCTCTGAAGTTTCCGGGAGGTTACAGGAAGGCGAGGTTCCTTTTCGTCCCGGGCAGGAATTTCAAAAGGGGCAGGTGATCGCCCATGTTGTGAATCCGGAATTTCCGCTGAGTGTGAAAGCCCGGAAAAGTCGCTTTATGCAAACACTGGCTTCTGTGTTGCCAGATCTTCGCATTGATTTTCCCGAAACATATCCCCGGTGGCAGAGCTTTTTTGAAAGCATTGATATCGATAAGTCCATGCCTGAACTGCCCGAATCGGAATCTTTGAAAGAACGGATTTTTCTGGCGTCACATAATATCATCAGCGATTATTATTCCCTCCTTGGTGAGGAGGCCCGTCTGCAAAAACACAATATCCGGGCCCCTTTTGATGGTGCTTTCAACGAGGTTTCGCAGGACCCCGGCGTTGTCGTCAATCCCGGTACGCAATTGGCATCGATTGTCCGGACTGATCTTTATGAGTTGGAGGTCCCTGTCTCCCGCGAGGAAGTGGAAATGGTTTCCGTGGGGGATTCCGTGACCCTGAGCTCTGAAAATCTGTCAGGGGAGTGGAAAGGAAAGATCAACCGTATTGGAGCGGTGATCAATCCCTCTTCCCAATCGGTGAGTGTCTATATTGCCGTGCCCGGCGAAGCCGGTCTGTTTGATGGCATGTATCTCACCGCTCGCTTATATGGAAATATACTTGAGGATGTGATGGAGATGCCCCGAAACGCGGTGTTTGACAACAATCACGTCTATATTGTCAAAGACAATGCTTTGGAAGAGAAGGCCATAGATATTGTGAAGCGAAATCCCCAAACCTTATACTTCCGCGGACTTCAGGAAGGCGAAGATCTGGTGGTTGAACCTATTCTTAGTGTGAGTGGTAATCCCAATTATAAAATTCTTCGATAGCCCTAAACATGCGTAAACTGATAGAAGCTTTTGTCCGTTATCCCTTTTATGCCAACCTGTTTATCGTTGTTATCTTAATATCGGGGATTTTCGGATTTTTAGAATTAAAGAAATCCTTTTTTCCCCAACGCGAAACGCGTCATATATACGTGACCGTGAATTACCCCGGTGCCAGTCCCAAGCAAATGGAGGAAGGTGTTACGGTGCGTATTGAACAAGCTGTTCGGGGCCTGGTAGGCATTAAGGAGATCAATTCCACTTCCAGTGAAAATTCTTCGCGGGTGAGCATTGAAACCACCGGGGAATATGATATAGATGAGGTTTTGCAGGAAGTAAAAAATGCCGTGGATGGCATTTCCAGTATGCCGGTCGATGCCGAACGACCTATTGTCTACAAAAGGCGTTCAACCACCCCGGCCATTCGTCTCGGACTTCATGGCGATGCCGATTTGATCAGGTTGAAAACCCTGGCTCAGCGCATTGAAGATGATTTTTTGCAAAGCGAATTGATGAGTCAGATCAGCATAAGTGGGTATCCTGCTCTTGAAATCTCTGTGGAGGTGGACGAAGATATGCTTATGCGGTACGGGCTTACCCATAGCGATATCAGTGATGCCATTGCCCGGAACAACCGGGACGTTTCCGGAGGTGAATTGCGGAGTGAAGAACAGTTTTTAATCGTCAGGGCGCGTTCGCGTACCGTTGATCCCGATGAAATTGCCAATTATGTTGTAACTGCTGATTCGAACGGTAAACTCGTTCGCATTCGTGATTTGGGGGAAGTGGATATGCAATTTTCCGAAACCCCGAGTGGAGCTTGGTTGAACGGGAATAGAGCAATTTCCATATCGGTAAACAAACTCATCACTGAAGATCTGGAAGCCATTTCTGATTATGTCAACAATTATGTGGATGAATTCAATGCGAATCATTCTGATGCCGAACTGATCGCGACTTTTGACTTTCTGGATCTTCTCAATTCACGACTTCATCTGCTTTATCGGAATGGCGGCATTGGGTTGATGTTGGTTATCGTTATTCTGGCTATTTTTCTGAGTTTCCGCCTTTCCATGTGGGTGGCCTGGGGGATTCCCGCATCCTTCCTTGGCATGTTCCTGGTGGCCAGCATGTATGGCATTACCATTAATATGATTTCCCTGTTCGGGATGATTCTGGTCATCGGGATATTGGTAGATGATGGCATTGTTGTGGCCGAAAATATTTTTTCACACTTTGAACGAGGAAAATCCCCTCGACGGGCAGCCGTGGATGGCACCAAAGAGGTGTTGCCTGCTGTGATCACTTCTGTAACCACCACCATTATTGCTTTCTGGCCCCTGATGCTGATCGAAGGCAATATGGAAATGATGGGCGAAATGGCATTTGTTGTGGTTGCCAGTCTGGGCTTTTCATTGATTGAAGCAGGTCTGGTGTTGCCCGCTCACATTGGATCACCTCACATTCTGCAGAGACGGTCAGATGCCGTCAATTTTGGGAACAGGGTTCGCAACCGGCTGGAAAGTTTTATCACCTGGATGCGTGAAAAACTATACGGGCGGCTTCTGGCATTTGTTCTTAAACACAGGCATATTGCCATGGCGTTGCCTTTGGCCTTTTTCCTGATCACGATCGGGCTTTTTGGCGGCGGTTTTATTTCATCTACTTTCTTCCCCAATATTCCCCCTGACAGCTTTAATGTCAATGTCGCATTTACGCCCGGAGAAGGGGAGAAGCAGACCCGTGAGTATCTTGCCAGGTTTGAAGAAACGGTGTGGAAAGTAAATGAACAGTTGATGGAGGAACACAACGACACCGCTAATTTTGTCAATTATACCTATTTGGTCATGGGAAGTTCATTCGATGGCGACGAAAACGGGACTCATGCCGGTCATATTGCCGTCAACTTAAGGAATCTGGAGGGAAGTGAAATTTCTGCATTCGATATTGCATCCCGGGTACGCGATGAAATAGGTGATGTGCCTGCCGCTGATAAATTTTCCGTGGCTGGTCGCAATCGTTGGGGAGAACCCATATCCATCAGTTTGATGGGTGACAATCTTGAAGAACTGAATGCTGCGCGCAATTTCCTGATGGAGGAACTCCAGGATATTCCCCAGCTTACAGATGTGGTGGACAACGAAGCCCCCGGAGCTCAGGAGGTCCGTATTCAGCTCAAACCCAAGGCCTATTTTCTGGATCTGGACATGTTTACCATCATGAACCAGGTGCGCAATGCTTTTTTTGGAGCTCAGGCCCAGCGGTTGCAGAAAGGAAAAGATGAACTCAGAGTGTGGGTCCGTTATCCCCCCGGCGACAGGGAACAACTGGGTCAACTTGAAGATATGAAAGTCAAAACTCCTCAGGGAGAATACCCGCTTAAGGAATTGGTTACTTATGACCTTGAACGGGGGCCGGTGGCCATTCACCGATTTAACGGGAAACGTGAAATGCGTATTGATGCCGATCTTGTAGATCCCTATGAACCTGTGCCGCCCATACTGGAAGATATAAGTAACACCATTATGCCGCAGTTGCAGGCACAATATCCGGGTGTGACTTATTTATACCAGGGTCAGCAAAAAAATGCTGCTGAATCGCAAAATGAAATTACGAAATATTTCATCCCGGCTTTTGGACTCATTATGGTGCTGATCATGTTCCATTTCCGGTCTTTTGGCCAGGGGTTAATCGTGCTGCTAACGGTTCCTCTGGGATGGATGGGGGCTGTATGGGGGCACTGGCTTCACGGCATCCCGCTTTCCATGCTCAGTGTTTGGGGAATGGTGGCATTGTCGGGAGTCATGGTCAATGATTCCGTGGTTTTTCTTCAGAAATTCAATTCTTTTGTGAAAGAGGGAAGCTCTGTCACTGATGCAGCTTATCAGGCTGGTCTGGCCAGGTTCCGTCCCATTGTATTGACCACGCTCACCACCACGTTGGGGCTTTATCCCATTATTCTGGAAACCAGTCGGCAGGCCCAGTTTCTCATTCCCATGGCCATGGCGCTTGCCTATGGCATCTTGTTTGGTACGGCTTTTATCTTGATCTTTTTCCCTGTTATCATTATGGCCCTGAACGACGTCCGGACATGGATGAAATGGTTGTTTACCGGCCAGCGACCTTCCCGTGAAGAGGTCGAAAAAGTGAATGTTTCTAAAAAGCGGACAATTGACTGATTACAGTAAACAGTTATCAGTTATCAGTGAACAGTAAGCAGTAAACAGTTATCAGTGAGGCGAAAATATGGACAAATACATGAAAAATAAAAGACCACATATTCACCGATCTTCGGGTGTTAAATTTTTCATTCTTTTGATCATTGGTTTGGGAAATATTTTGGTTGCCTCATCTCAGGAAGGTGAGGAGGCTTATGACCTTGACGACCTGATTTCGGAAGCCCTGGAAAACAATTACGACATCCGGGTAAGCGAAACCGATCTGGAGATTTCAGAAGCCAATAACACCCGTGGTAATGCCGGTATGTTACCTTCTTTAATGTTTGAAAGTGATTTCAGCAATAGTTTTAACGACAGAACCGGCAGCATCAATCAGAGCGGCAACCTTCAAAACGGGGTCCGGCTCAACTGGGTTCTTTTCAATGGTTTTTCGGCACATGTTAGAAAAGACCGTTTGGAAACCCTTGAAGAACTTGCCGACGGCCAACTGGCCATGGTGGTCGAAAACACCATTCAGGCCGTGGTGCTGGCTTATTACCGTACACTTTTCGAGCAGGAGCGGCTGGAACTTTTCAGGGAAATTATGCAATTGTCTGAAGACCGCCTCCGGTATATCAAAGACCGTGTAGACATGGGGGCGGCCACCAGTTACGATACGCTACAGGCCAGGACGGCCTATCTATCTGACAAGGCATCGTTCCTCGATCAGGAGGTTCAGGTTATCAGTAGTTTACGTGAAGTTAAATATCTTACGGGTATGCCCGAAGGAGAAAACATTGAACTGGCCGGAGACCTTAATTTTGAGCCTGGGGATTATGCCCTTGATCAGCTTCTCGACCAGATGGAGAACAACAATCAAAGCATCCGCAATCAATATCTCAACCTTGCGTTAAGAGAAAACCAAAAGATTCAGGAAAGAAGATCTCGCTCCCCCTCCCTTAGCGCCGGGGCGGGAGCAACCCATAATCTTCAGCCCGATGCCATCAATGATTCACAAACAACCAACCAGTATCCAGGGGATGAAGATAGCTACATGTCTTATTACATTAACTTTTCGCTGAGTTTTAATTTGTTTGATGGCAACCGGGTTAACCGGAACATTGAAATTGCGGAAATGGAGGAAGAAATTGCACGGACCAATCTGGAAGAGATGAAGCATCGATTGCAAAACCGGTTGCTTAATCTTTATGATACATACCGCGTGAGGCGGGAATTGGTAGAGGTCGGGCGAGAAAATATGGAAACGTCACGCATCAATATGATGCGGTCTGAAGAAAAATTCCGGTCCGGAACCATCAATTCATTCAATTACAGGGATGTCCAGATGAGCTACATGGAAGCTTCGATCAATTATTACCGTTCCGTTCTGAATCTTGTGGACACCCATACTGAGCTGGTGCGAATTACCGGTGGGATTGTGGATGAGTTTTGAGTTCCGGGTTTCCGGGTTGAGAGTTCCGGGTTTCGTGTTTTGAGTTCCGGGTTTTGAGTTCCGGGTTTTGAGTTTTGAGTTGCTGGTTCCTTGTTGCTTTCCGTAGCCTCGGCGAAGGTGGGGTGAATTGGTCAATTCGTTAATTTGTTGATTGGGGAATTCGTTTCTGGTTACTAGGTTCTTGCGCCCTTTCAGGGCTTGGGGTATTGATTGGACCTTCTTATCATAGGGCTGCGCCCCATGCTATTTTCTTGCACCCCGTTGGGGCTGGGGGTTGATTGGGAAATTGGTGAAATGGTTACTAGTTCCTCGTCATTCTGAGCTTGCGAAGAATCTTTTTCTGGTTAATAAGTTCCTGGTTCAGAGTTTCGGGTTCCTGGTTTCGAGTTTTGTGTTTCCGTGACGTCCGATGTTGGATGAATATTAAGGTGTGTTTGAAGTTCCTGGGCCCTTTTCAGGGCTTGGGTTGTGCCTCGACTTTCTTCGCAAACCCCATGACCCCACTGGGGGAACCACGGCCCGCAATCCTGGAGGCATGGTCATCAAACTCTGAACCCAGGAACCCAAAACACGAAACCCGGAACACGGAACTCAAAACCCGGAACCCGGAACTCCACGTCCCGCACCCCACTAACTCCCCTGAAAGGGTGAATCCGGTCCCGCAAGGTAACTCTGAACACGGAACTCAAAACCCGGAACCCGGAACTCAAAACCCGGAACTCCAAAACCGGAACTCCACA
>JBNJDH010000058.1:0-12280 GCA_051744695.1 Bacteroidota bacterium
CTTCCAGCCTCGAGCTTCCCCGCGGCTTGGGTACTTTTATCTAACAAAAAACCTAAGTCATTTAAAATATGATGTTTAGCTAACTTTGTTGGTTCGTTGGTTATGTCGCAAAAGAGAGCCACCTTTCCTCTCCAGCTTTCAGCTTTCAGCTTCGAGCTTTCAGCTACTACTGACTTCAGGTAAGTTCAGTCTTCCGATTCCATATTTAAAACACACCAAAAAATCTAACCACCGATTGATTTTCAATTTGAAAAAGAATTCCCATTTTTACCGGTGTTAAAATAAATGATTTAACCCGGAAAAAAGAAAAATATGAGAGTTCTTATTCAGCGAGTCAAAAACGCATCGGTCACAGTTTATGGCGAAACCACTGATACCCGTTCCATCGGTCAGGGGATGACGATTTTGCTTGGAATTGAAGAAGCTGACGGGGAGGATGACATCAACTGGCTGGTGAATAAAATTGTCAATCTTCGTATATTTGATGATGATGAGGGAGTTATGAACCGGTCAGTGAAGGACATTAACGGCGACATTTTGGTTGTGAGCCAGTTTACCCTTCATGCCCGCGTGAAAAAAGGCAACCGTCCTTCATATATTGATGCCGCCGGTCCCGACACTTCCATTCCGCTATATGATCAATTTAATAAAACCCTGGGTGCTGCCCTTGGAAAAGATGTGGCTACCGGAGAATTTGGTGCTGTCATGGACGTTGATCTGGTGAACAACGGGCCGGTAACCATATTTATTGACACCAAGAACAAACAATAATGACCATAGAAGAAGCCCAGAAAATCGTTGATGAATGGATCCATGACCATGGTGTGCGGTATTTCAGTGAACTGACCAACACGGCGATCCTCACCGAAGAAGTTGGGGAGCTCGCCCGAATTATGGCAAGAAAATACGGAGACCAGTCGTTTAAAGAAGGAGAAGAAAAAGATCCTGCTGCTGAGATGGCCGATGTTTTATGGGTACTAATTTGTCTGGCCAATCAGACCGGAGTTGATCTTACCCGGGCTTTCCGGGAAACGCTTGAGAAAAAGACCAACAGGGACCACCAAAGGCACAAAAACAATCCAAAACTATAAATGATGGAAGATACAGAGCATTTACTTGAAAAATATGAGCAGGCCTTTCAGGAACTCCCTGATTTTAGGGGCGCATGCAACATTGGTGAGATGAAAACGAAGGAAAACCTGGAAAGGGTTTTTTCCTGTATTGATCTGACGACTCTGAATACAGACGACAGTGCCAATTCGGTTCAGGAATTTTGTGATAAAGTGGTTTCTTTTCACCGCGATTTTCCTGATATGCCATTGGTTGCGGCCATTTGTACTTATCCGGTTTTTGCAAGTGTGCTAAAGGCCCGCCTCAGGGATCTGGATGTGGGAAGGGCCGTGGTTTCTGCCGGATTTCCTTCTTCTCAGACGTTTCTTGACGTTAAAATGATGGAGACCAGCAAGGCTTTGGAACTGGGAGCCAATGAAATCGATGTTGTCATTTCGGCAGGGGAATTTCTGGAAGGGAATTATGAATTTGTCATGGAAGAAATAACGAATATAAAATCACTGACAAAGGAGAATCATCTGAAAGTAATTCTTGAGACAGGGATTTTATCTTCTCCCGAAAAGATCTGGGATGCTTCCATTCTTGCCATGGAGGCCGGTGCCGATTTTATTAAGACTTCCACCGGCAAGACTTCACCGGCTGCCACTCCCGAAGCTTTGTGGACGATGGCCCATGCAGTAAAAGCTTTTCATGCCCAAACCGGTAAAGCGGTTGGTTTGAAACCGGCCGGAGGCATCAGCACCTCCGATGATGCTTTGGTCTATTATTGCCTGGTGAAAGATGTTTTGGGTGATGAATGGATGACGCCGGCAAGATTTCGGATCGGGGCCAGCCGTCTTGCCAATCATCTGCTTGAAGATATGGCTGAACTTGGAGGTCCCGATATTGGTCCCCGCTTTTAAAGGATTTTTATTGGTTGCGTGAAGTTGTGAATAATACCAGCTCTTTCAATCCTTCCCGCGCTTCGCTTTCAGGGTATTCATCCAGGATATTGATGGCCCTATCGCGGTATTCTTCCATTTTTTTACGCGCATAATCCAGGCCTCCGTTGTCTTTTACAAACTGCACCACGGGGGCTATTTTTTTCTCTTTTTTGTGATGGCGTTTGATGGTGCTCAGGATTTGCCGTTTTTTTCGTGGTGATTGTTTTTCCAGTACATGAATCAGGGGAAGGGTCATCTTCTTCTCTTTTAAATCATTGCCTGATGGTTTTCCCGTCAGGTTGGTTTTTTCGTAATCGAGCAGATCGTCCCGGATCTGAAAAGCAATCCCCAGGTTTTGGCCGAATTCTTTCATTCGGTCGATTTTTTCCTGTGAGGCGCCGGATGAAAGAGCGCCGGCTCCCGTACAGGCCGAAATGAGAGTCGCTGTCTTCTTGCGTATTATATCGTAGTAAATCTCTTCTGTAATGTTGAGTTTTCTGGACTTTTCGATCTGAAGCAATTCGCCTTCACTCATTTCTTTCACAGCGTTGGAGACAATGCGCAGAACCTCTGTTTGGTTTTCTTCCAGCGATTTGATCAGCCCCATGGCAAGGTAATAGTCTCCTACGAGGACAGCGATTTTGCTTCGCCACAGTGCATTAATGGAAAAGAACCCGCGACGTTGATACGTTTCGTCCACCACATCATCATGGATAAGCGTTGCGTTGTGAAGCAGTTCGATGAGCCCGGCAGCGGTGTAAGTGCCATCCTGAACATCCCCGTTGAGTTTGGCGGAGAGGAACACCAGCATGGGCCGCATCTGCTTTCCTTTTCGGCGGATCAGATACCGGGTAATTAGATTGAGCAGAGGTATTTTGGTCTCGAAATTTTTCCGGAAATAGGGCTCAAAGCGCTTCATTTCCGTTTCGATGGGTGTTTGTATTGCAGATGATACCTTCATGGGCATTTTGTGTAATAGCTGGGAATTTGAAATCCCAAAAATAACAAATTGCACCGTAATTGTGTTGTAATGAGTGATAAATATCAATATCATCTAAATATTTGGATGTTTTAAAGTTTTAAATATCTAACAATCAAAATATCTTCATTATCTTTGCCGGGAACAAAATGAAAAGCGGAAAATGGAAACACAAGAGGCAAAAATTAAAGATCTTGATGCGAACCAGTTGGACCGTGCGGCCAGTATGTTAAAGGCCATAGCTCATCCCATGCGGATTGCTATTCTGAGCCATCTGGAAGACGGGAATAAATTGACTGTTACTGAAATTCATAAGCTTTTGAATATTGAGCAGTCCACTACATCCCATCATCTTGGAATACTTAAGGATAAAGGTGTTTTGTCCTCCCAGCGGGAAGGGAAGAACACGTACTATTTTTTAAAGCATGACAGCCTGCGCAATATTGTGGATTGTGTGAGCCGCTGTTCTGCCGATTGATTTAAATGAGTTTTTTCCCTGTTTTGTCAAAGCAATAATGGGTTGTTTTCAGAAATAATCTCCCATTTTGGAAGGAGTGAGATGAGCAACCAACGAAGGGAAAGTTTTCGGAGAATACAGAAATGACAAAAATACGACTGACGAAGGAATTCCGGTTTGAAATGGCCCATGCCCTCTGGAATTATGACGGACGATGCAAAAACCTTCATGGGCATTCTTATATTTTTCAGGTAACCGTAATTGGCGAACCCTGCCGGGATGAAAGCCATCCCAAATTTGGGATGGTGATGGATTTTGGAGAGCTGAAAGCCATTGTTAAAGAAGAGATTGTAGAACCCATGGACCATGCTGTGGTAATCAGTGACAAAGCTCCGGCCGAACAACTTCTGCAGTTACCTCAGATGACAGAACGCTATCACATTATGCCGTACCAGCCTACCTGTGAGAATTTTTTGGTAGATTTTGCACAAAGAATATCGGCCCGCCTTCCTAAGGGGGTCAGTCTCTTCAGCCTTCGACTCCACGAGACCGGAAATTCTTTTGCGGAATGGTATGCCTCGGACAATGCCTGATCCGGCTTTTTTTCTTAATTTTCGGGAACAATTGTTTTTCACGTTTTTCCTTCTTTGGGATATCTGATTTCCGGATGTTGGACTTCCGGGTCGTCTCTTTATGAGGGAAAACCGGAATCCATAAATCCCGAACCGATATGTCCGAAAAAAACAAAAATCTTTTTCTTCTCGACGCATATGCTTTGATATTCAGGGCTTATTATGCATTTATCCGCAGTCCCCGTGTCAATTCCAAAGGGCTGAATACTTCTGCCATTTTTGGTTTTACCAATTCCCTGCTTGAAGTCCTTCAAAAGGAAAATCCTTCCCACATTGCCGTGGTCTTCGATCCGGCAGGCCCCACTTTCCGGAATGAAATATATGAAGAATATAAAGCCACCCGTGAGGCCACACCTGAAGACATCAAAAAAGCGATTCCCTATATTAAACAAATACTTGATGCTTTGAACATAAACAGCATACAGGTAGATGGATATGAAGCTGATGATGTGATCGGGACATTGGCGCGGAAGGCTTCCGGTGCCGGGTTCAAAACTTTTATGGTCACCCCCGATAAGGACTATGCCCAGCTCGTCACTGATGAATCCATCATGTATAAACCCAAAACCGGCGGGGGAGACATTGAACGGCTGGGGGTTGAGGATATAAAAAAGAAATTTTCTGTCGAGCGGCCCGACCAGGTCATCGACCTGCTTGCCCTCTGGGGCGATAGCGCCGATAACATCCCGGGTTGCCCGGGCATCGGGGAAAAACGTGCCCGCGACATCATCGGCAAATACGGGTCCGTCGAAAATGTTTATGCCCATATTGATGAATTTTCGGGTAAGCAAAAGGAGAACCTGATCAATTTCAAGGAACAAGTGGAGCTTTCCAAAAAATTGGTGACCATCGAAACAGAGGTACCCATCGAGTTTGATGAAAAGATGTTTCTCCATGAAGCGCCAGACTTAAATAAGCTCCAACCTGTGTTTGAAGAACTGGAGTTCCGGACGTTATGGAACAAGATCGCGGGAGAGCAAACAGGTAAGAGCAAAAGCTCAGCGCAGGGGACACTTTTCGGCGATGACAATCAGGAAACCAATGCGCCGGCTGCGTCGAGCAAAAAGACCCTTGATGATGTGCCTCATCAATATTTCCTGGTCGACTCCCGGCAGGCTTTAGATTCGCTTGCGGCCGATCTCAGCGTATCCAAAGAATTTTGCGTAGATACCGAAACTTCCGGACTGGATGTCTGGAGCGCTGAAATGGTGGGACTGGCTTTTAGCTTTAAACCAGGTGAAGCTTATTATGTTCCTGTTTCAAAGGACAAAAAAGAAGCGAAAAATGTTGTTCTGCGTTTTAAGGATGTATTGACAGATCCCGGCATATTAAAGATTGGTCAGAATCTGAAATTCGACTATTTGATGTTGAAACGTTACGGCGTGGAGATGGAGGGGCCGTTTTTCGATACCATGGTGGCGCATCACCTTGTCCAACCGGGTTTGAAACACAATATGGATTACCTGGCCGAAACCTATCTGGACTATACCCCCGTGCCCATTGAAAACCTGATCGGCGCCAAAGGGAAGAACCAGGGGAATATGCGGAACATCGATCCCAAAGAGGTGACCGAGTATGCCGGTGAAGATGCCGATGTTACGCTTCAACTGAAAGAAGCCCTTCAAAAAGAGTTGGAAGCTTATAAGGTTGAAAGTTTGTTTTCGGATATTGAAATGCCTCTGATGAAAGTTCTGGCCGAGATGGAACATACAGGGGTGGCCATCGACATAGACGCTTTGAAGACTTATGCCAAAAAATTGAAAGGGCGCATTGAAGATCTTGAAAAACAGATCATGGAGGAGGCCGGTACGGAATTCAATGTGGCCAGTCCCCGGCAGGTTGGAGAGGTCCTTTTCGACAAACTGAAAATTGATGACAAAGCGAAAAAGACCAAATCGGGTCAGTACAGCACCAGTGAGGAGACCCTTCAAAAGCTGCGCGACCGCCATCCCATTGTGGAACATATTTTGGATCACAGAGGTCTTAAAAAATTGTTAAACACATATGTAGAAGCTTTACCTAAACTTGTAAATGAAGATACGGGCCGTCTGCATACTTCTTTCAATCAGGCAGTGGTTGTCACCGGCCGTTTAAGCAGTTCCAACCCGAATTTGCAGAACATCCCGATTCGCGAAGAAGAAGGGCGTGAAATGCGAAAAGCATTCGTGGTGACCAGTGGCGATTATGTTTTTTTCAGCGGCGATTACTCGCAGGTGGAACTTCGTTTGATGGCCCACCTCAGTGATGATCAGAATCTTTTGGATGCCTTTAACCGCGGAGAGGATATTCATGCCGCCACAGCGGCCAAAATTTTTAATGTGTCCACTCAGAATGTTACCGATGAAATGCGGCGGAAAGCCAAAACGGCCAATTTTGGGATCATTTACGGGATTTCGGTTTTCGGACTTTCGGAGCGTTTGAATATTCCCAGGGGTGAAGCCAAAGAGATCATCGATGGCTATTTTGAAAATTTTCCGGGTGTGAAAAAATATATGGACCGCGTGATTGCCCGTGCCCGTGAACAGGGATACGTGGAAACCATGTTTGGCCGTCGGCGCTATTTGCCCGATATCAACAGCCGCAACAGTGTTGTGCGCGGGGTAGCCGAACGAAATGCCATTAATGCACCCATTCAGGGAGCCGCGGCTGATATTATCAAAAAAGCCATGGTGGCGGTGGACAGGTCTTTTGAAGAAAAAGGTCTCCGGAGCAAGATGGTTCTTCAGGTGCATGACGAACTCAATTTTGAAGTGCTGAAGAGTGAATTGGATCAGGTGGAAGAAATTGTTGTAAATGAAATGGAATCAGCCGTTTCATTGAAAGTGCCACTTGAAGTAGAAACGGGTGTCGGCACCAATTGGCTCGAGGCACATTAAAGCCCCTTGTCTGAAATCCATTGGAATAAAATTGCCTTCTTTTCCAAAACGGTGTAACTTTTGCCGGTAGAAGTGCGTCGCACTGCAAACAACTTACCCGTAACGGATGACCGTAGAAGAGTACAACGATTGTGTGCGCCAACATGCTGACAATGTTTACCGCTTTGTCCTGAAAAACATTCGTGATGCCGACAAAGCCGCCGACATTGTGCAGGATGCGTACGAAAAAATGTGGCGGCAACACGGCAATGTGGATGCTTCTAAAGGGAAAAGTTATCTTTTTTCAACAGCCTATCATGTGCTTATTGATCATACCCGTCGTGAGAAAAAATCCGTGCCCATGGATGATGCCGACCTCAAAGATCACTACCACCAGGGGCAATATTCCGACCTTCAGGAAATTTTACTTGATGCTGTGCAGCAACTGCCGGCTGATCAAAGGATGGTGGTGATGATGCGCGATTATGAAGGCTATTCCTATAAAGAAATCGGAGAAATGACAGATCTGTCCGAGAGCCAGGTAAAGGTGTATATTTACCGGGCCAGGGTGTTTTTGCGGAAATATATCGGGAAACCTGAGTTGGTGATTTAAGAAGGGGAGGAACTATGAATATAGATCGAAACAATTACGAACAGTGGTTCATCGATTATCTGGACGGAACGCTGGGTAAGAAGTCCCGGCAAGAGTTGAAGCTGTTTCTGAAAGCGAACCCTGATCTGGCTAAAGAGTTGGAATCTCTTGGAGAGACAAGTCTTGAACCGGAGCATGTCCCTTTTTCCGCCAAAACTTCCCTTTTGATGGAAAATGCAGAAGATGGTTGTCCTCATCGCTCTGATTATCTGATGATCAAACAAATGGAAGAGGGGTTGGATGACCGGGAAGAAAAGGAATTGGCAGCGCTGATTGATTCTGACGAGTCTCTGTTGGAAAGGGTAAATCTGTATCACCGGACCCGTCTTAAAGCTCCGGCTGCATCATTTCCTGGAAAAGAAAAGCTGCTTCGGAAAGACGTGGCTCCTTTGTTCTTTCGTAAATTTTATAGATGGAGCTCCGTGGCTGCGGCGGCTTTGTTGCTTTTGTATTTGGGCTGGAGCCGTATGGATAAGTCTTCTGACGGTAGGGCCAACTGGTCTGCAACTCGTCTGGAAGCCCGAGAATTTCCTGGTTTCGAAGTGCCTGAAGTTCCTGTTGTCCTGGCTGAGGTGGACCACATTTCTGTGGAACCTGAAAAGTCCGCCGTGTTATCGCTTCAAAAAGAGGCAACTCTGCCTGATGCCGGGAAAGTCAGGTCGCCCGGAATGGGGGAGGCACCCAAATTCGTGGCGACAGAAATGACACCCCTGAAAAAAAGGGCTTTTTCAAAAAATTTGCTTCACGTGGAACATCCCAACGCTTATGAAGCCGGACTGCGGCATATGATGCCGCTTTACCTGGAACTGAACCGGGACAAACAAATGCTTTTGGCCAAAGAAGAGAAAGAAGAGTCTTCACCCGAAAACAAAAGCTTGATTGTTCGCGGTATGCAGTTTATGGATAAACTGGGGGGCGACCTGGTTCATTTTGATAAAATTTACGATGAAAAGGGAAATTACGTGGCCTTCAATTTTAAGACAGGCGTATTTGAGATGGAGCGGAAAATCAAACGATAAGAAATACATACATACAACATTCATTTACCCGGCTTCGGAGATTTTTCATTTTTTCCCGTGCAGTCCGGGTTTTATTTTGTATTTTAATCTCAATTTAGCCCACTTAAAATGAATCATTATGAGACCATTGTTTTCTTTTATCGTTCTTGCCCTTTTCTCCCAGTCGTTTTCTTTGGATGCCCAGGATTTAAACAATGTGAAAGAACCGCAGCTGAACAAGGAGAATTCAAGGAAAATCATTCAGATACCCGACATTCCGGGTTACACCACCCTGAAATGCGATTTTCACACCCACACGGTCTTTTCGGACGGGATGGTGTGGCCCACGGTGAGGATCACCGAAGCCTGGCAGGAGGGCCTTGATGCCATTGCCATTACCGATCACATTGAATACCTTCCCCACGAGGAACATGTGAAAGGGGATTTCAATTCATCTTATGAAATTGCCCGGCCTTTGGCTGAAAAGCTGGACGTGATCCTGATCCGGGGCGGGGAAATTACCCGGGATATGCCACCCGGCCATTTAAACGGCTTGTTTTTGGAAGATGTCAATGCGCTGGATACTTCTGACCCGGAAGATGCGCTGCAGGCAGTTGTTGACCAGGATGGATTTGTAATGTGGAACCATCCCGGCTGGAAAGCCCAGCAACACGATACCTGCCAATGGATGGAAATGCACCAGGATCTTTTTGAGAAAGGACTGATCCATGGCATAGAAGTCTTCAATTCGGCTGAATGGTATCCCGTGGCGATTGACTGGTGCGTTGAAAAAGATCTTACCATGTTGGGGAACTCCGACATTCACGATGTCACCTCTCATAATTATGATCTGGAAAACGGGCATCGTCCCATGACACTGGTTTTTGCTGAAGAACGTACCCGTGAAAGCATCCGCGAGGCGTTGTTCGAGAAAAGGACAGTTGCCTGGTTTGGTGATAAAATGATCGGGAGGAAAAACATTCTTACGCAATTATTCCAAGCTTCTTTGGACATTACCGAAAATGAGGTTTCAGATGAAAACCAAACAATTTTGAAGGTAAAAAATATGGCCGATTTTCCTTTCCATCTGTCTGACGGAAAGGGATTTGAGAAAACCATTCCCGCCTTGTCAGAGGCGATTGTATGCCTGCCTGAAGACCAGGACCGCTTTGAGGTGACCAATTTGATCGTTGGGACGGAAAAAGTTTTGGAAACGGCCTTTCCTTTCTGATATAATAAACAGCAGACAGGCCGCCAATATACTCATTTACCTCAGTAAACTGCGTTTTTGGCGGTTTCGGAAGCCCCCGATGATATCGGGGCAGGCTTTGCAATTGGGACTTTCTGACCAGACACATGACCAGTAACCAACTTGGCTTAATTTAATAGCCGGGCACTAAATAATCCATTCCGGTGCTCAACGATCGGTGAAATATAAGCATCCTCTGACCCCGCATCAGTGAAATTGCAATGCGGGGCTTTTTTGAATCTATTTATAATTTAACCGGTAAAAAATGCCCCGTTCGCCGATTTCCGTGGTAATTTTCCCGTCGGCTTCCATCACATCCAGATACTTGTTGATCTCGTTTGTATGAAGACCCAGTATTTCTCTCATATCCTGAAGGGTACAGGGCCGCCTGGCAATCGTTTCGAGAATGGTTTGCTCGGTATCGGATCGGTAAGCTGTTGAAGTTTTCCGTGTTGCCGAAGATGCAACAACTTCGGCATTCGGGAATTGTATCCTTTCTTTGATGGCATTAAGCTCTCCTTCTGTGGCCGGCCGGATGCCTTTAATGGCTCCGGGGCGATCGAGGGTATTGAGCTGTATTCGGTCGGGGCCGATCTTTTCAATGGCTTTGCGGATTTCTTCCAATTCCTGATCGTTGTCATTGTAGCCGGGGAGGATGAAAATTTCCAGCCATATTTTTCCCTTAAATTCCTTCTTAAAATCCGCGAGCCCCTGGATGTGACGGTTCACATCCAAATCTTCTGCCGGCCGGTTGATTTTTCGAAAGGTTTTATTGGTGGCAGCATCAAGAGAGGGCAGAACCACATCGGCCTGCATGAGTTCGCTCCTTATCCCGGGATCGTGCAGCAGCGTCCCGTTGGTTAAAACAGCCACCTGAAGGTGCGGATAATGGGTTTTGACATGTTGAAGGACATCGCCGGCTCTGGAGTTAAGCATGGGTTCACCGTACCCCGAGAAGGTGATAAAATCAGGAGGTACATTGTGCTCCAGAAATTCATCAAGTTCGTTGATCACTTTGTTGAAAGGTACGTATTCCATTCGTTGGGTTGTAAGTTTTGTGGTGGCGCCCACTTCACAATAAACACAATCCAGGGAACAAACTTTCCGTGGCACGAGGTCTATGCCCAGCGACATTCCCAATCGGCGCGAGGGAACCGGACCAAAGATAAATTGATGCATGAGAAATTTGTTTTAATCTGTTTGAGCCATCCATTCTCCAGCAACAAAGGTAAGGGGAAAAGAGGAAAAATGTTAGGCATCATGCTCTTTATATTTTGAATCACTCTGCCTGCCGGTAATCAATTTCATCACGAACAAAGCAAATCACTCTGCCGATGTTTGCATTGAGGCTTTAGCTTCATGAAACAAGAAAGATTTTTTAGCCCTGGCCTTATATTGAATAATTGCTTTTATTAAATTATGAAAGGCGTTGAAAAACATATTGAAATGTAATATTATGACCATTTTTTCACGAAATAAATTATTCGGGCCTGGGAATTTTACCCAAAAATCCCTTAAATCAATTATTTTTGTTCCAATTCGCTTGTTGGTGTTTTACAAACACCTTTTCTTTATTTATGAAGAAAAACTGGTTACATTGTATTAACCAGTATATGGGAACATTTGGCTCTCATGCTAATGGTTAGAAATTTGAATCACAACGTTAAAGGGAACGGGTCTCAGATTCGTGTTCCATCTCTTGTGGCTGACAAAACTGCGAATGTAAAAAAACCGATCGACCTGGAATTGAGGTATGATCAGTTTTATGTGTCCTCATATGTCGCAAAAGAGAGCAACCTTTCTCTCCAGCTTTGAGCTTCGAGCTTTGAGCTACTACTGACTCTGGGACTGAGTTACTAACTATTAAAACCTATACAAAGATGAAAAAACAATCGATTTTGAATGTTCTGATGGGAGGGATCCTCCTTTGGGGAGGTCTGGTGTCGGCCCAGGACGATGCCCGGGTTGAGCGCATTCCGGAAATGGAAGAGTTGCTTGAAAAAATGACACTGGAAGAGAAAGTGGGGCAGATGGCTCAGGTGACCCTGGATGTGCTCACAGAGGGCGAAAATGCTTACCATTCCGATGAACCTATTAAGCTTGATGAAGAAACTTTGCGCAAGGGGATTGTCGATTACAAGATTGGGTCCGTATTGAATACAGCCAATAACAGGGCCCGGACCTTAGAAAAATGGCATTACATTGTCAGCACCATTCAGGATGTGGCCATGAACGAAACCAGGTTGGGGATTCCTGTTGTTTATGGCGTAGATGCCATTCATGGAACAACCTATACCGATGGCGCGACTTTCTTTCCGCAACAGATTGGTCAGGCCGCTACATGGAAATCTTCTGAACCATGTTGAAATGAGTACTTGTTGTTTCGGATCATCACGCGATGCAGCTCTGGCAGCTGCTCTTCAAGAGATCGCCGCGGATCGAACCGTTCCGGCCGGAGCAGGCG
>JBNJDH010000059.1:0-12200 GCA_051744695.1 Bacteroidota bacterium
CTATCGAATACCATTAAAATAATTAATAGAATGAGATAAATACAAATGAAATAAACAATTTTAATGAGATGAAAAACGGGAAAGAAAAGTAATTATATGGCTATACAGCGAGAGATCGAACGAGTGGGGGATTCTTTTGACAGAGAAGAATTACTGGAAAAGCTGGAACAGGAATATAATGCGGATATGCAAAAGGCCGGATTTTTTCAATAGGTGGCATGATCTGATCGTTAAACCACCCAAATTGGTCAGGGCTTTTTACCCTGATGTTTTGTGGCGAGTCAATTTGCAGGAAAATGACAAACGTGTTTTTCTGACATTTGATGATGGTCCGGTGCCGGGAATCACTCCGTGGGTGATTGATCAATTGAAGGAATGGGATGCCGTTGCGACATTTTTCTGTGTGGGTGACAATGTTCGGAAATATCCGGCCGTTTATGCTCGGCTGAAAGATGAGGAAAATGTTGAGACAGGATGCCACGGGTTTTCACATTTCCACGGGCACAAAAAAGGGAAACAGAAATTTCTGGAAGACCTTGACAAAGCTTTGACCTTTATGCCGGAAATCCGGTGGTACCGTCCGCCTCATGGAAGCATGTGGCCATGGTGGACAAAGGATGTCCGGCAGCGTGGTCTCGATGTGGTCATGTGGGATGTGCTTTCAAAGGACTATGACCGTTCTTTAACACCAGCGCAGATCATCCGTCATGTGACAGAGCATATTGAACACGGTTCGGTTGTTGTTTTCCATGATTCTCTTAAGGCCTGGCCAAACCTTAAAGTGGTTCTTCCCGTATTAATGAAGTGGTTGAAGGACAACAATTATAAAACGGATGTATTACAAGCGGTGGGCGGTGAGGGTTGACCATGCTTATACCCCCCTTGTATGCCTGTTATTGCAACCAATAACTTAACTAAAGTTTACACGAATGAATATATTGCTTCTTGGAGCTGGTGGCAGGGAACATGCACTTGCATGGAAAATGAGGGTTAGCCCCCAACTGGACCGTTTGTTTATTGCACCTGGCAATGCAGGGACATCCCTTTTGGGCATTAACCTTGATTTTTCCCCGGATGATTTCAATGCTGTACGGAAAGCGGTTATCGATCATAAGATCAATATGGTGGTTGTGGGACCTGAAGATCCGCTGGTGAAAGGGATTGCTGATTTTTTCCTCAATGACCCTGTTCTCTCTGAAGTGTCTGTGATTGGTCCCACTTCAAGAGGGGCCCAGCTTGAAGGCAGTAAGGAGTATGCCAAACAATTTATGATGGAGCACAACATTCCTACTGCCCGGTATTTGGCTGTTACTTCCGACACGTTTGACGAAGGAGAACGTTTTCTTGGGTCGCTGGCCCCTCCTTATGTTTTGAAGGCCGATGGACTTGCTGCAGGAAAAGGAGTGCTTATCATCGATGATATTGACGAAGCTCGTAACGAATTGCGCAAAATGCTCAGCGGTAAATTCGGGCGGGCCAGCAATACGGTTGTTATTGAAGAATTTCTCTCGGGCATTGAGTGTTCAGTATTTGCCATTACCGACGGGCATGGTTATGTTTTGCTTCCGGCTGCCAAAGATTATAAACGTGCAGGAGAAGGAGATACCGGCCTTAATACCGGAGGCATGGGTGCTGTGTCGCCTGTTCCTTTTGCCGACGATGAGTTTATTAAAAAGGTGGAACAGCGTATTGTGCGGCCCACAATTGACGGACTTCTGAATGATGGAATAGAATATAAGGGTTTTCTGTTTTTTGGGTTGATGAACATCAATGGGGATCCTTATGTAATTGAATATAATGTTCGCCTGGGCGATCCTGAAGCCGAAGTGGTGATTCCGCGCCTGAAATCCGATTTGGTTGAGATTTTCAGAGGTGTTGCTTCCGGGAATTTGAAAGATGTTGAGATTCAATTCGACTCCCGAACCGCTGCCACAGTCATGTTGACTTCAGGAGGTTATCCCGGAGAATATGAAAAAGGGAAAGTTATTACGGGGGTAGATTGCGTAGATGAGTGCATTACTTTTCACGCCGGCACCGCAATCAGCGCTGATGATAAAGTGATCACTGCAGGGGGACGTGTTTTGGCCCTCACATCTCTGGGGGATACCATGGAGGAGGCTTTGAAGAAATCTTACAAAAATGCTGAGAACATTCAGTTTGAGAATAAATATTATCGAAAGGACATTGGGTTCGATCTAAAGTAATTTGAACATGCTCTACAGGACACTTCACGATAATAGCCTGATGGCTTTTATCCTTGTACCGGTGATTTTTCTTCTGTTGTGGATAAGGGTTTTCCTTTTTGACGGTCTGCAACCCATTAGTTTTGAAGGCGCTACCATGCCTTTGTGGGATGTTCTTATACGGCCCGTTTTTGGTCAAAATAACATTCTGGGAGCTTCTTTTTCTTTCCTGATGGTTTTGCTGATCGCATTTACGGTCAACCGCATGGTTGGCCGTTATGGTTTATTGGGAAAACAGTCTGTTCTTCCTGCCCTGATCTATGGATTGTTGGTAAGTGGATTTCTGACGGTTCAGCGGCTGCACGTGGTTTGGATTTTCACCTTCTTTCTGGTTTTGGGGATAGAGCGAATCATGGGAGCTGCCGGTTCTTCCAGGAAGGAAGGCCGTTGTTTTGATGCCGGACTGCTAATGGGCGTTGGATCATTGATCTATGCCAAAGGTGTGTTCTTTTTCCCTGTATTGATTGTGGCCATGGGTGTTTTGCGGCTGTTGACACTGCGAACCTTTATTGCCTCATTGCTTGGTGTTTTACTACCTTTTATTCTGAGTACGGGGTATTTTTTTCTGCAAGGAAAGGCAGATGAGTTTCTTTTAACAGTGGTTTTTAATCAGATATCCAATACAGGGCAGTTTAGTCACAATCTTGCTTCACAAATTTACCTTCCGTTGATGGTTGTGCTGACCCTGATGGGAATGATCAATTTGTTCAGGTATATGCCGGTTCAGAAAATAGCGACACGTAAGCATCTCAAGATGATAGTCTGGTTGGTATTATTAACCGCGGCTGCCAGCCTCACTCCTTTTTTCTCGGTTGAGATCTCCCCGCTTGTGGCGATTGGACCCGCCGTTGTTTTATCATTCTGGCTTGACAAGATGTCCAGCCGGTTCTGGCGGGAATTGTTTCTTTGGTTTCTGATCGGGGTGACTGTTGCAGCTCAGTTTTTTCTCTGATCACACCCATTTCTGGATGGTGTGCTGAAGATCATTAAGCTTCACGGGTTTGCCAATGTAATCGTTCATGCCTGCATTGATGCATTTTTCCCGGTCTCCTTTTAATACATTGGCCGTCATGGCTATAATTGGCAGGGAAATATCGGCCTCCCTGAGTTTCCGGGTGGCATCCAGGCCATTCATGACAGGCATCTGAACGTCCATCAGGATAAGGTCAAATTCATCAGGATCTTTCACCACCAGGTCAACGGCCTCCTGTCCGTTCTGGACCAGTGTGGTGGAAATCCCGATCCGCTCCAGCATTGTTTCGGTAATTTTTTGGTTGATGGGATTGTCTTCCACCAGCAAAACGTTTTTGTTCTTTCTGGTCGCATAGGTTTGCTCCAGTGTGGCATCTCCTTCCTCTTCCCCGAAAAATAATTTCCGAATGGTATTGTAGAGTTCTGTATGTTTCACAGGTTTTTCGAGGACTACATCGAAACCGTAGTAGTTGTGTTTGTTTTGTGAGGCAAAAAGGATGGTCTTTGCATTGGGGGCTACTTCCCTGATCCTCTCATGAAGCATGTCGTCTTTCTGGCTGAAAATATGGGAATCGATGATGATGAGGTCAAAAGGGTCTTCCTTTTTGATGAAATTCAGGGCCGTTTTTTCATCGTTTACCGCTTTGGCATTGATGCCCCAGTTATGGAGTGTTTTTCGCATCAGGAGGACATTGGTTTTGTGGTTGTCCACGATAAGGGCCCTGATGTTTTGCATTCCTGGCTCTTCCGGTTGTTTGCTGCTTTGTTTACGATCGATGGTAAAGGGCAATAAGAAATGAAACACCGATCCTGGATTTTCTTCTGACCATGCAAAGGCTGGGTTTGGACTTTCCACCCATATTTTCCCGCCCATGAGTTCTACCAGCATTTTTGAAATGCTTGTGCCAAGTCCCGTTCCTCCGAATTTTCGTGTCGTGGAACCGTCGGCCTGTGTAAATGAATCAAAGATCGTTTCCATTTTTTCAGGGGGAATGCCTATGCCCGAATCCTCAATGGCAAAGTGGAGGATGACTTCTTCGCCCTCCTGCTGTTCCTGTTCCACTTTCAGAACCACCTCCCCTTCCTGGGTGAATTTTACGGCATTGCCCATGATGTTGATGAGTATCTGAATGAGACGGCCTTCATCACCAATGACGACAGAAGGCACTGTTTCCTCCACCGAAGCAAGCAGTTCCAGGCTTTTGTCATGGCTCCTGAATGCCATTTGATCAAGCAGGTAATCGACAGTGGAGCGGATGTTGAAAGAATATTTTTCGATTTTCATCTTGCCTGCTTCGATTTTCGAAAAATCTAGAATGTCATTGATGATATTGAGCAGGTTTTCGCACGAGCGGCTAATGATGCCGATGACATTTTGCTGGTCTCTGTTCAGTCGTGTTTGCCCCAACAATTCAGTCGCACCAATGATGCCGTTCATGGGGGTCCTGATTTCGTGGCTCATGTTGGCCAAAAATTCTGATTTGGCCTTATTGGACTCGGCTTCCCGTTGCTGTACGGCTTTCTGGGCAGAGATATCCATGAAAGCTTCCAGGTGCATTTGCTGGTTATTGACTTTAACCGGGATGATGTTTTTCAGGATGATGCGCGAGATGTTGTTTTCGGGAACCGTCAATCTCTCTTCAAGCGATTCAATGGTTATGCCTGAAGTAAGGTCTTTGTATTGGTCATTTTTGATGGTTTCGAAAAGCTGGTCATATGAATATTTTTTCACATGTTCCCTGGCTTGGTCCAGATCATCGAAACCCATTATTGTGGCGGCTGTGTCGTTTATGTCGGAGAAGTTGTTGTCTTCATCTGTGAGCAGGATGCCCACGGGGAGATTTTCGGTGATGGTTTTCAGATTTTCCACGGATTCTTTCAGGGATTGGGTAAGCACGCGTTTCTCCGTCACATCTTCCTTGATGGCAATGAAGTTGGAGATGGTGTTTTCTTCATTCAGTACCGGTGAGATGGAGATCTTGTCCCATACATCGCTTCCGTCGGCGGTTTTTGAGCGAATTTCACCGTTCCAGGTTTTGCCTTCCTGTATGGTTTCCAGGAGTACGCCGGCAAATTCATCATTTTGGTCAGATTGAAGCAGATGGAGACTGGTCCCTTCGATCTCCTTTTTGGAAAACCCGTTTTTCTGTTCAAAAGATTTATTGACATATTCAATGATGCCGCGGGTGTTGGTGATAATAATTGAAACGGGACTCTGCTCGACGGCTTTCAGGAGTTTTTTGTTGGTTTCCTCGGCTTTTCGCCTGTGCAGGATCACCGTTCTTATCTGGTTGATAATGACAAAGGTGATGATTCCCGCTATGGCTGCAAAAACAATGAGACTGAGATATTTGATTCGGGTGTAACGTTCAAATACTGAGATGTTTTGATCGTTTAGGGCCGAAATGGTTTTGCTTATCTGGTAGGAGATTTGGTTTTCAATTTCGTAAATCCGGTTGAAAAGGCTTTCTGCCTGTTTTTGATAAAAATTAACCGTTTCCATGTCTGCCCTTGGTATCAGCGAATCGGTTGCCAGCTTTCCTTCCATAGCGCCTGAAATCCGGGCCGAGAGTGATTGCAACTCGTAAAGCATAGACGGGATGTCTCTGATCTCGGGGATGGTACCGGTATATTCGTCTTTTTCGTAATGGATGACCTCCTTAACCTGGTCCAGGTCTTCCATGTTGACGGCTTTGTTTACCGTCACACTTCCGCCGTTGTCGAGTTTATCCACCAGATTGATGACACGGTTAATCCGCTCACGAATGTCATTTTGAATATTTTCAAGTTGCTGGGGATGGGTGACCGTTGAATAAGATTTAAAGTCGAGATTAATGTGCAGCAGGTTCTCTTTGAGCAGGGCTTCGATGCGTTGCTTTTGTTCCTGATTGCGAATGGCATCCTGATATCGGAAGGTGTGATTTTTGTCAAAATAATTTTCGATTACCAGGACAGCGGTGATGGTAAACAGGAATATCCCGAGCAGAAGATAAAGCTTGTTGATCAAAGGTTCCTTGAAATAACCCAATTTCTGCCCAAAAGGTAGTTTTTCAAATATGGTTTTTCGGTTGTTTCTTGCCAAAACGAATCCGGATTTGTTCGTGTTAAAAATACTAAATATACGATTAAATCCCGGGAATGGAGTCTTTCAGGATCTCATATTTTTCAAAAATTCGTGTCGCAAAATCGGATGTCAATAATTCCAGATACTTTAGTGCTTCATCTTTGTGAGGTGCATTTTGTAACATAGCTGCGCTTGCCCTGTGATGAATCATTTCAGGAGCTTCCCCTTTAATGTGAACCGTGTCAATTGGAAGGAGGGGGCCAGCTCCTGCATAATCCGACTTCCAACCAATGGCAAGTGAAGCCTGTTTTTTGATTATGCTTTGTTTCAGATTGCGTGAATCGGTGGTCAGGAAAAGAACTGAGTTCATTGCATCTTCATACAAGAGGTTTTTCTTGAGCAACATGCCTGAAAGCAGACCCAGGGTGCTGCTTTCAGGATTGGCCAATACCATCCCGTTTTCGGGGCTGAAAAGGTTTTTCAGATGACCTTCAAATTGTTCCGGGTTTCCCATGGGAACAAAGAATATCAGGCTTTGATTGCCCAAAAAAACAATATTGTCAAAAACAAGCGAATCCACCAGAAGGAGATTGTTGATGGCTTCTGAGGCATCGGGAATAAAGATGTCGGCTTCATCGCGGTAGTGCATAAAACTTACCAGGTTGCGGGCGCAATCGTTCCGGATTTTCACATCAGTGCCGGTGGTTTTTTCGTAATGATCTGTGATTTCGTTGACGGGATCCAAAATCCCGTTTTCACAATAGACGACAAGTTTGGATGAAGCGTTTTGTTCATCGCTACTGCCGTTGCAACCCGAGAAAACAGCAATAATGAGAAAAATTGCCGCAAAAAAAATGGCCCTTGAACTTTTCACAACAGATGAAATTTTATAGAAATGAGGTTTTAATCCGGTATCGCGGTAACGTTCTTGCAAGTTACTGCGCAGATTTATCAATTTCACCTGGTTTGGTCACAAAAAGAGGAGATTTAATCAAAGAATTGACAAATAAATGCTTGTCTTCCTCTATTTTGATTTCCGGGAAACAAAATGTTTTCGTATCCAGCGCGGGACCATGAAAGTTCCGATAAACAAGTAAGGGTAGTAGCTGACCATACGCCAGAAGAAAGCCATGGCAACTCCTGTTCCGGCAGGGATAAATGCCGCCAGGAACTCCTTGAAAACATATTCGGCAAAGCCGCTGCCTCCGGGGGTGGGACTGATAAGCATCATGATCCACATAACCAGCTGTTTGGCAAAAACATGAATGTGTTCACCCCAATCCAGCCAGGAAACACCCAGGAAGGTGACAATCAGGGTGTTCACGACCCAGTAGCGCGACGTCCAACTAAAAAAGGTGGCTCCGAAGGCTTTTAACCATTTGGAAAACGGCCAACCGCTGAATTCCTGGGAGGTCAAAATCAGGTCGGTTCCCGATTCATTGGCCTGGGGTCGCCATTTGCGAATGATGGGCAGTTTAAAGATCATCAACAGCAACCATTTCAACCCGCGGGGGTTGATGAAAAGTCCGTAACTTAATATCAACGTATAAAGCAACTTGACGGTGTAGCCACCCAGCGCCAAAAGAAAGAATTCATTCTGATACCATGGCAGGTTGGCCGCGGCATCGTTCAGCACGAAAACATCCGAGCGGCCCAGCAGGAGTAAAATGATGGGAAAGGTCAGGATAAAGTACAATTCGTCCAGAAAAGAGGTCACCATGACCACGGCTGTGCTTCGCCCGATCCTCACGCCTTCTTTGTTGATGAAAAATATGGCCACGCTGGTGCCGCCGATGGCCGAAGGCGTGATGGCCGACGTGAATTCCCAAAGCATTATGATGTTGAAGACTTTCCGCCAGGACAGCTCATTGCTCGTGAGGATCCTTAGGCGAAGCATGTAGCCAAAATCCCGGACGCCCATGAAAAGGAAGGAGATCAAAAGCCATAAAAAGGACTGAAAGGTGAAAGAGACAAAGTTGAAACTTCCCGGCTCAAATTCCTGGTAAAGGAGATATCCTGTTACCGATAGACCGATTGCCACAGGCAAGATGATCCTGCTGGGCCGAATGCTCCTTATGATTTTTCCTGAATTGTCTGTCATCGGGATTTTCTAAAACCAGTGATTGTCAACAGGACCCCCGCCTGTTTTCGGTTATGACCATCAACCCGGTCCTTTCGAATCAACAAATTTACGCCAATGTGACTACTTCCGAAAGGGTTGCTGTTAAACTTTCTGAAAATGATATTAATTAAAATAAAAAAACCGGACTTTTTGTCCGGTTTTTCGTATATTGTATTACACTAAATAAGTGGAGATGAGGGGAGTCGAACCCCTGACCTCATGACTGCCAGTCATGCGCTCTAGCCAACTGAGCTACACCCCCGTTTTTCGCGATGCAAATATAAGAGAAAATCGGGAAATCTTCCAAAAGAATGATGAAGAAATTGGGGTTTTTGGTTTGGTTCTTGTTGAAAAATATGTAACAATTTGAATTTGAATCGATGAGAAAAATTTGCCGGGATTTCATTATTTTGAATAATTAAAAAGTACCTGGAATGATGCTTGAATTTGGATTTATAATCCTATTTTTAGCCTCTCAAATCAAAAATATGGAAAACCGGGAATGCTCAGGAAATTTTTGAAAATCCGGTCAAAAGTCATTAATTTAGGCACTAAAATTCGATTTTTATTATGGAAGTGAAAAAGTCGCCAAAAGCAGATTTGGAAAACAAGAAATCGGTCTTTATGCAGATCGGTCTTGTTGTGGTGCTTTCTCTTGTTTTCATTGCCTTTGAATGGACCTCCACAGATAGTGGGGACAACCAGGCAATGAGGGTTGACGAAGAGGAAGTTGAAGAGGAGGTCGTTCCGATCACCCGTCAGGAAGAAGTTGAACCACCACCGCCACCTCCACCACCAAAGGCATCGGATATATTGAACATTGTCGAGGATGATGTGGAACTGGACGAAGAGTTGGTTAT
The DNA here is from genome assembly GCA_051744695.1 of Bacteroidota bacterium. GTDB lineage: Bacteria > Bacteroidota > Bacteroidia > Bacteroidales > Marinilabiliaceae > Marinilabilia. The sequence continues at coordinate 9,262 of JBNJDH010000059.1, forward strand.
TGAAGACACTGAGACCTCTCAGGATGATGAAGTTGACTTTTCTGATGTTGATACGGGGGACGAAGAAGAAGAAGAGGGAGAAGTTTTCTTTGTGGTAGAAGACATGCCTGAATTTCCGGGTGGCGAACAAGCCCTGCACCAGTACCTGGCAGAAGAAGTCAAATACCCGACGATTGCTCAGGAAAATGGTATTCAGGGGCGCGTTTATGTGAAATTTGTGATTAATACAGATGGTTCTGTAACCGATGTGGAAATTGCCCGTGGTGTGGATCCCAGTCTCAACAAAGAGGCTTTACGGGTTGTCCGTAATATGCCGAAGTGGGAACCGGGTGAGCAGCGCGGTGAACCTGTGAGGGTCTCTTACACGGTACCGATTAATTTCCAATTGCAGTAATAAATTGATCCTTTCGGGGACAGTGTTACAAGGCCCGGTTTTTTCGACCGGGCTTTTGTTTTTGGGACAATCACCCAAAGTGCGAACGTAAATTATTTCTTTTGTGAAAACAGATATACATGGATGACCTGATTCAAACAGGCGAAAATCTTGAAAAGGTGGTGCTGGTGGCCGTCCGCACCCCTGAAGTTTCTGAACGTGAAGTAAACGAGTATCTGGATGAACTCGCATTCCTGGCCGAAACGGCCGGGGCCCGGCCGGTTGATCGTTTCGTGCAGTCGCTTACAGTTCCCGATAGCCGGTATTTCATTGGCAGTGGCAAGCTTCAGGAGATCATCGATTATACAAAGGTGCACGAAGACATTGATGCGATCATTTTTGATGATGAATTGACTCCCTCTCAATTCCGGAATCTTGAGCGGGCTTTTCGGCGTCGCATCCTTGACCGAACCAATTTGATCCTGGACATTTTTGCGAAAAGAGCACGGTCGGCGCACGCCAAGACTCAGGTCGAACTGGCCCAGTATCAATATCTGATGCCCCGGCTAACCCGGATGTGGACCCACCTGGAGAGGCAACGCGGTGGCATCGGCACCCGCGGACCAGGTGAAAAGGAGATTGAAACCGACCGCCGCATCATCCGGGACAAGATCACTCGTCTTAAGAATGAACTGGAGAAGATTGACAAACAAAAAGCGACCCAGCGAAAAAACAGGGGCAAACTGGTTCGGGTGGCGCTTGTTGGTTATACCAATGTGGGGAAAAGCACCATCATGAATGCCCTTAGCAAAAGCGATGTTTTTGCCGAAAATAAGCTGTTTGCCACACTCGATACCACGGTGCGGAAAGTGGTTGTGGGAAATCTCCCTTTTCTGATGGCCGATACCGTCGGTTTCATCCGCAAATTGCCCCACCACCTGGTCGAATCATTCAAATCGACCCTTGATGAGGTCAGAGAGGCCGATATCCTCCTTCACGTGGTGGACATTTCGCATCCCGATTTCGAACAGCAGATCAAAGTGGTGAATGAAACCCTCCATGAAATTGATGATCGTGAAAAGCCCATGATCATGGTGTTCAATAAAGTGGATGCCTTTTCATACACCCAAAAGGATGAAGATGACCTGACCCCCGCCACGCGGGAAAACCACTCCCTGGAAGACCTGAAGAAAAGCTGGATGGCCCGTGACAATAAAAGCATCTTCATTTCGGCCCAAAACAAAACCAATTTTGAAGAGTTCAGAGAGTTGCTTTACCGTGAAGTGGTGAAGATTCATGTGAAACGATATCCTTTTAACGATTTCCTTTATCCGAATATCGATCTGGATGAATAGATGAAATCTTTTGAGGAAGAAGGGGAATAATATAACGATTTGAAAATCTCAGGAGGTTAACACCACGCTTTAGCATGGTGTTAACCTTTTTTTATAGCCAACCCAAACCTATACCGTTGAAATCAACTCGGCAATGACTTGCGTCATTTTGGGTTCGGCAGCAGCGGCCACCTTTTGAACTTCTTCATGGGAAATTTCCACAATCTGACCCGGAACTCCGGAGTCGGTGATGATGCTGATGCCAAAACATGTCATGCCGGCATGCCGGGCTACAATTACTTCGGGGACGGTCGACATGCCGACGGTGTCGCCGCCAATGACCCGGAAATACTTGTATTCGGCCGGGGTTTCGAACGTGGGACCGGCTGTGCCAATGTACACCCCTTTTTGCAATTGTATCTCATGCTTTTGGGCAATTTCAAAAGCCTTGTCAACCAGTTTTTTGCTGTAGGGCTCACTCATGTCGGGAAAACGGGGGCCCAGTTCATCAATGTTTTTGCCAATCAAAGGGTTGTCGCCAAACATGTTGATGTGGTCGCTGATCACCATGATGTCTCCAACCTGGAAATCGGGGTTGAGTCCGCCGCTGGCGTTTGAAACAAAAAGGTGGTCTATGCCGAGTGCTTCCATGACCCTGACGGGAAAGGTAACGTCCTTCATGGAATACCCTTCATAATAGTGAAATCGTCCCTGCATGGCGAGGATTTCCGTGCCTCTGATGTTGCCAAAGATGAGTCTGCCTTCATGGCCGTCAACGGTGGATACCGGGAAGTTGGGGATGTCGTGATAGTAAACGGTCTCTTTGATGTCGATTTCATTGACCAGCCCGCCCAGTCCGGTTCCCAGAATAATGCCCACCCGGGCTCGTGGGGGATGTTTCTCTTTAAGAAATTCAGCGGTTTCTTTGATTTGTGCTAACATACGCTTTTACGGTTTTATTGAAAGTGTTTTGTTTGTCGAACAATATTTTCAGTTGGATGGGCAGGTACCATATCCGTTTCGAGATTTCAGCGGGTAAATTTACATGTTTTAGTTTGACGGCATCTTTTTCGGTTGTGACAATTACAGCGTCAGGTCCTGCGTTTTCCAGGGCCGTTTTGAGTTGGTTGATCCCCTTTTTTGTAAAGGTGTAATGGTCGGGGAAGGTGAGTGTTTGTACCGGTCCTTTGAACCGGCGCAGATGGTTAAAAAAAGGTTCGGGATTGCCAATG
>JBNJDH010000060.1:0-12052 GCA_051744695.1 Bacteroidota bacterium
TTTTGTAACAAACAGTCAACCAGTTTCTAATGGCGATGCTGGTGAACAAATTTACGAAAAAAATTTGTTCACCAGTTTGTTCACCAACGTTTTGGTTTTTTATGGTTTTAAATGAATAGGGCCAAAAATTAAAAAGCTGTAAATCAAACGATTTACAGCTTAATGTTTTTAGATGAATGTTAAAATGTGATCCGGGCGGGATTCGAACCCACGACCGACAGCTTAGAAGGCTGTTGCTCTATCCAACTGAGCTACCGGACCATTTTTCAAATTGCGGTGCAAAGATAGAAAAAAGATATTAAAGGCCATGAAACGATCGTTTAATTTGTGGGGTAATGTTGCGCTCCCGAAATTTGCTGAAAATGATTGATTAATGGGTTTTTGGATTGGCTGGTGTTATTAAAGAGTTTAGAAGGTGATATTTTCTGATTTCCTCCCTTTAATTCACGTTTGTTTTTGGCCCGGAAATTTTAAGCTACAACATGCCCCAGCTTCTTTTTGGGAAAACCTCAGGAAAGTTTGTTGCTTCTGTGCTTTTGGTTGGCAAACTTTCCGACTTACAATCTAACTCCCAATCTTATGGGGAAAAGAAAGGATTGCTGACTTAACCAAATCCCTGATTTTGCATAGATATCCAGGTTTTTATTCAACCTGAAATTAAGCCCCAAAGCAATATCCCCTGATGCTGTTCCGGTTCCGTTTTCGTACTGATTCCAAATATGGTGGTAGCCACATTTAATATTCAATAACGGTCTCAGCCGAGTATTCAATGGTAAAAATTCCAAATCGGCAAAAACAGACAAACCATCTGTCCCTTCAAAATTTGAATATCCCAATCCTGCTCCCGCAAATAATTTATCATTATACCCAATATCCTTAATTATGTTTACATCCATTCCATTCTGGCCTTCCAGATAGTACCCTTTCCAGTTGTTGCCGGGATCAATATCTATTGAATTGCGAATAAATTGTAGTAACCCGGTTTCAACTTTAAGGGAATAATCAATTTGGGAGAAAGCCGAAGATGTTGTCATCAACATCAGACTGATAAAACAAATTATTTTCATTGCAATTTCCAGGTTAATTTTGGTGTTTTAAAAATAGTTATTTTTAGTTGAAAAGGTGTCTGTTGAAGAAGTAAACAGGTTTCAAATTGAAGGGGAAGCCCTCTTCAGCTGTTTTCACAGAGTGAAGCAATCTACAATGTTTGAATAAATCAGTTCTCCTAAAATCAGGACTTTTTCCTTTGAGGGAAATCCATCAAGGCTTAAAAACAATCCGGTAGCTTTCCCTGTCTGGTCAGAACGGGGTGCTCCGGATTTGTTTTCTCAAAGTTTAGGTTAAAATCGTTATTTTTGTGGGAGAATATAGATCTTAAATTCGTTGGAAGTTCTGTTTGTTGTTTTTTCCGGGCTCATCCAAAATGTCAAAACCTCAAACTATTATGAATCCGCAAAACAATTCCCACAGAACTTCCAACATTTAAAATTGATCTTTGATAAACCTCATTCCCCGCTTTTCCCATAGTTGGGTAAAACCCTGGCGCTGGGATCATCCACATCGCAGTTTTCCCACTCTTTATTGGGCATCCAGAAATCTTTGATCAGTTTGGCCCGGCCGGGAAAATGTTGTTCGAAAATGTCCCGGTACATAAGTGACTCCTTTGATATGGGGGTGGCAAAGGGGTATTTGCCTCTGGCCCGTTGCAGGTCTTCATCGCTGTAAATGTCTTCGGCACAGGCTTTCAGATAATCAACGGAACTGTGGCCCACGGCATCCGAGAAAGCTGCTTTTTCGCGATACAGGATTTCCTGTGGCAGCAAATCGCCTTCAAAGGCTTTGCGCAACAGGTATTTGCCAATGCCGGTGTAGTTCATCTTTTTTTCGGGCTGTATGGCCATCACGTATTTGACAAAGTCGATGTCGCCAAATGGTACACGGGCTTCCAGGCCGTTGGAGGAAATGCACCGGTCGGCCCGGAGAACATCGTACATGTAAATCTCCCTGAGCCGTTTTTCTGCTTCTTCCTGGAATGCTTCGGGCGATGGAGCAAAATCGGTGTACTTGTAACCAAATATTTCATCGCTGATCTCGCCGGTCATCAACACTTTGACATCGGTGTTTTCATGGATGTACTTGCTTATAAGATACATGCCCATGGATGCCCTGATGGTTGTGATGTCCCAGGTTTCCGTGTTGTATATGAGCGTGCTCAGTGTATCGTGAATGTCTTGTTTGGTAAAAAGCACTTCGGTATGATCGGACCCCAGGTATTCGGCCACCTGGCGCGCATACTTGGTGTCGATGGGGTCGTCCTCGATGCCCACTGCGAAAGTGCGGATGGGTTTATCGGTCATTTGTGCAGCAATGGCGCAGACCAGGCTGGAGTCCAACCCGCCGCTCAGCAGGAAGCCCACCGGCGCATCGCTGTCCATCCGTTTTTCCACCGCATTTTTTAATCGCTGGTTGATTTCCCCGAAAATGGCTTCCTGTTCATCGTCGTGGTATTGATCAACTTTTGCTATGTCGTGATAGCAGATGAATTGTTCGCCGTCATAACAATACCCGGGAGGGAAGGGGTGGACTTCCGCACAGATGTTGTGCAATGCTTTCATTTCACTGGCAAAGACAATCTCGCCACGAGGTGTATAACCGTAAAACATGGGGCGGATGCCGATGGGATCACGGGCGGCCAGGTACTTCTCTTTTTCTTCATCGTAAATGACACATACGAATTCAGCATCGAGGGATTGCGACATGCCCACAATTCCTTTTTCGAGGTAAAGTGGAATCATGACTTCGCAATCGCTTGAGGACTGAAACGGAAAATCCGATTCATAGCTTTTCCGAAGCTGCCGGAAGTTGTATATCTCCCCGTTGCATACCAAACTGATGTGTTTATACTCCAGGGGCTGATTGCCGTTGTCAGAGAGATCCATGATCTTCAGTCTGTGAAATCCCACCCAGCCATTATTGCCGTGGTCTTTCATGATGGTGTTGTCAGGTCCGCGATATTGCAGACTCTTAAATTCATGGGCCATCTGCAATCTCAGCATCTGGTCGTCTCCGGTGTAAACAGCAAATCCACACATGGCAATCGTTTTTTAGTTCAGTGAATAATCAATTGTTATGTTTTCATTGACAAAAGTAATAAATTAAAACAAAATAGCAATAAAAAACTTATAAATCATCCGAAAATTATTGATAAAACTTCCAATTAAGTTTTGTGGGGAGATGTTTTAAGCCGGGTTGTTATTTTGGCCCGTGGAAAAATGCTGAATTTTAAAGTAACAGAATGGAGCGTTTAGGGATTGTCATAATCAGTGGCCAGAGTGGTGAAGTTGATTCCTTCCTGGGGCTTTGGAAGTAAAATACAGGTTATTTTGTCCCAGTACTTTTACAAAAAAAAAAGACGCCCTGGCAAAGCGTCTTAGTTTTATTAGCGGATTGGAAGATGCCGGCTTTAGTGGCGGAATGGAATCCGCCAGACCTTTAAATATTGATTTCCCGGTCGCGGAATCCCAACAGGTACAGAATGGCATCCAGCCCGATGGTTGAAATGGACTGTTTGGCCGAGGCTTTCACTTTGGGTTTGGCATGGAAAGCAATGCCCAGTCCGGCCTGACGCAGCATGGGGAGATCGTTGGATCCGTCGCCCACGGCAATGACCTGCTCCATGTGGATGTCTTCCTTAAATGCGATGAGCTTGATGAGTTCGGCTTTCTTTTGCCCGTTGATGACTTCACCAAGGTAGCGTCCCGTGAGTTTGCCGTTTTGGATCTCCAACTCATTGGCAAAAACGTAATCAATGTCGAGCTTGTTTTTCAGGTAGTTGCCAAAATAAGTGAAACCTCCCGAGAGGATTGCGGTGCGGTAACCGTATTTTTTCAAAGCTTTAAAGAGTCTTTCGGCGCCTTCTGTCAATGGCAATGATTCGGCAATCTCATTCATTACTGATTCATCCAGTCCCTCGAGCAAAGCCACTCTTTGTCTGAAGCTTTCATCAAAATCAATTTCGCCGCGCATGGCGGATTCTGTAATTTTACTGACTTCATCATATACACCCGCTTTTCGGGCCAGTTCGTCGATTACTTCGGCTTGTATGAGGGTGGAGTCCATGTCGAAGCAGACCAGCCGGCGGTTTCTGCGAAACACATTGTCTACCTGGAAGGCGATGTCGACACCTGTGGTTCCGGCTATGTCGATGAAGCGTGACTTCATCTTTTCGATATCAGCGGGTGTGCCCCGTACTGAGAACTCCACAACGGATTTTACGTTGGAACCATCATCATCGAGTGGAATCCGGCCGCTGAGCCTGGCAATGAGGTCGATGTTCAGGTTTTGATTTTCAATTTCCCGTGTCACGGAAGACAATTGTTTGGCTGTAAGCTTGTGGGAGAGGAGGGTGATGATGTATCGCTCTTTTCCCTGGTTTTCCACCCACTCCTGGTAGCGTTCTTCAGAGATGGGTGTGAACTTTACATTCAGACCAATTTCATAAGCTTTAAACAATAAGTCTTTTAAAATGGGTGAAGATTCCGACTTGGGTGGAACTTCAAACAATATTCCAAGCCCCAGGTCCTGATGGATTACAGCCTGCCCGATGTCCAGAATATTTACGTTGTAGTGGGCCAGTATTTCTGTAAGAACGGCAGTCTCACCGGGTTTATCTTCTCCGCTGATGTTGAGGAGAATGAGTTCTCTCTGATGTTTCTTCTTGTGGGTGACCGGTTTCTTTTCTTCTCTTTGCTTGTCCTTCACTGTTCTTTGGTTCATTACGGTTTTTGTTTTCAGGCATTAAAATCGGCACAAAGATATGACTTTCCTTTAAGGGCCCTAAATTTTCCTGGTTATGATGGGTTGAATTGTGTCTTTGAAGTGAAGCAATCTCTATTTGTTTTACCGGACACCAGTGAAAAAAATATATTTAAGTGGCAGATCGAAATTCCCCAGACCTGAAGGCGGATCAGAGTCCGCCTAACCCAAAAAACCCGGATTTTTTCTGAACCCGGGTTTATTGATGAAACCAATACAAAATGTTTCAATTGCTTGATCGTCTGCATGCTTTTACAATGCCTTAATGGCTTTGTCAAGCAAGTCTCTGATATCGGCAGCAATCTCTTTGAGCTTATCGTTCTCAATGGCGACCATGGATGCCACAGGGTCAATGGCTGCCACTTCTGTTTGGCCCTCATCCAGTTCCTGGATAATTACATTACAGGGCAACATGGTCCCGACCTTGTTTTCGATTTGCAAAGCTTTGTAGGCGTTGGGGGGATTGCAGGCGCCCAGAATTCTGTATTTCCGGAAGTCTACATCCAGCTTGGCTTTCAGTTTTTCGTGAATGTCGATTTCTGATAAAACGCCAAATCCTTGTTCCGTGAGTGCCTCTTTGGTTTTTTCAACGGCAGATTCAAAATCTGTGTTCAATGTTTTTTCGATGTAATAGTTCATAAGTGGATGTTTTTGTGTTTCACAATTTTACGGATGCAAAGAATTGAAAACCCCTGCACCATAAGTTTAAATCCTAAAATTATTCTTCCAGATTCCTTTTCCTTTCTTCAAACTCCTCATTGTCAATTTCTCCCCTTGCATATCTCTCCTTCAGGATGTCAAGGGGTGTTTTGTTGTCTGAATTTGTTTTGCCTGTCTGATTCCTTGTGGCATTAATAACCAGCAGAATGACGGCCACAAGAATTACAATTCCGATGATCCAGCCGAAACCCATGCCCCAGCCGTGTCCAAGTCCTTGCATCATATTGTTTAGTTTTTGATTCGAATTAATTTGACTATATCGAGCCAGATGTCTTCAATTTGTATGTTTTGGGGATTGAATCCGGCATCGATCAAATTGTCATATGTTCGCCGGTTGATGTCTTCCCCGAGAATGAATTGTGAGACGGGATTGATGATATCCATGAATTTTCCCGTGGTTTTGCTGTTGCTTCGGACATGCTCAAGCATCAGGACTTTTCCGTCGTTTTTTGTCACGCGTTTAATTTCTTTCAATCCTTTAACTGCATCGGGTACTGAACAGAAGACGCATGATGCAACCACCGTATCGAAGGTGTTGTCATTAAACTGAAGGTTTTCAGCATCCATTTCCAGTATCCGGGTATTGGGTCTCGGATTATTGCTCAGCTTTTGGTTGGCAATTTCTACCATTTTGGGACTGAAATCAATGCCCGTTAAGTTGATCTCTTGAGGATAAAAGGGGAGATTTTTTCCGGTGCCCATGCCTATTTCCAATGTTTCACCCCGGGCCTCAGCTAAAAGCACTTTTCTCCATTTTGAGAAAAAGAGTTCCATGGGCGCTTCGAGCACGTCGTAAAAACCTGCAATGCGATTGTATCGTTGTTGTGTTTTATTTATAATCTGTCCTTCAGCCATATAATATCAATTTATTTTGTCTCTCATTCCAATGGTTCGTTAATCTTTTGCAAAAAAACTATCAATCAATTTTTTATGTCTAAAGATTGTTCTGCTAAACCTCAGAATAACAATGCTATACAATTTTCTATCCTCTGACTTCTATCCTCTAACTTCCAGCCTCTATCGTCATTCAACCACCTCATAATTCCGCATCATGCCCATATCCTCATGTTCGAGATTGTGGCAGTGATAGATATACTTGCCGGTAAAATCCCTGAATCGCATGATCACGTTAACTTTCATACCGGGCATCAGCAGGAATGTATCCTGCCAACCTTCATTCACGAAACCGTCTTTCACATCGTTCCAGGTACTGCGGCTCATTTCTGACACATCCCGGTCAATGATCTGGAACTGGAGCCCGTGAATATGGGCAGGGTGGGGAAGTTGCATCATATCCTGCATCATGCCCATGCCCCCTCCGTCGTTTCCATTGATGAACTGCCAGACTTCAGTGGTGTTCAGTTTTACCTTTTCCCAGTCGGCCACTTCGTGCATTTCGAAACTTTCGCCGTTGATGACCCAGTTCATTCGCTCATTAAAGAAATGGAATTGTTTGGGATCATCTCTGTTAACGGCTTCAGCCACGTCAATTCTTTCTACATCTGACAGTTCTTGTGGGAGCTCCATTTTCTTCCCTTCGTCACTGGTGACGGTGAAGGTATAAAGGTCCATGGATTCGCCGTTTTCAGGGGCCGAGCCTCCCTGCATCATGCCACCGCCCATCCGGTTTCCCATGCCGCCACCCATGGAAGTACCCGAATCGAAAGCAAGGCTTCTCAGGGTGATTTGCTCATTGGCATCATAATCCGAGAAATCTTTCCATATCTCGACACGTTCGCCAGGGGCCAGCATGAGGTAAGGTTTGTTGATTGGGTTTTCAAGTAACCCTCCATCAGTCCCGATTATGGTGACATCCGAATTGTCGGTCCAGGCCAGTTTGTAAATCCTGGCGTTTGATCCGTTCAGCACACGAAAACGATAGGTCCCTTTTTTGACTTCGGCATCCTGGTTCTTTTTGCCATTGATGAAGATCTGATCGCCCATAAACCCTACCATCTCTTCCATGCGGTTTCCTTCAAGGTAGATAAGCTGATTGTCGGAGTCAAAACGGCGGTCCTGGATAACCAGAGGGCGGTCGTATTCGCCTGACGGCAAATCCGGTGTTTGGTCATCTTCAATAATGAATAAGCCTGCAAGCCCCCGGTAAACCTGAGGTCCTGTTATTTTGTCGGGGTGAGGATGAAACCAGTAAGTGCCGGGGCGATCGACGATTTCCATTTCATAAACATACGTTTCGCCGTTGTCGATGGCGTGCATGGGATGACCGTCCATTTCGGGGGGTATATGCAATCCGTGCCAGTGAATAATGCTTTCGCGGGGCAGGTTGTTATTGAAAACAACCCTGATTTTCTGACCTCTTTCTACCCGGATGATTGGGCCCAGGTATGAATCTTCAATGTTGGTGAGATTTCGAGCTTCTCCTTTAATGAGTTTAGCCCTGTAATGAAAAACATCCGTTTGATTGCCGGGAAGCAATTGCATGGCAGTTGGTTCAGCGGTCAATTCGATTTCCACATCTGCCTGGAAATCAGAATCTGGTTTGTTTGATTCGGATGACGAATTTTCCGAACCTTTGCTGCTGCAGGCAGTCAATGCGATTATTAGCAATAGCATCAGCCATTGCTTTGAAGTGGAAGTGAAGTTTTGCATAGTTTGTGCCTTTTTTAGAAAACAAATGGGATGGATTATTGTTTCCCGGGCCTTTTTCAGGAAATCCTATTTTATTATACAAGTTTTCTCTTCAGCAGCTGAGCATTGATGGCCACGACAACTGTGCTCAAACTCATCAATACGGCACCTATAGCCGGACTGATCAGTATCCCGGCACTGTAAAGCACGCCGGCTGCCAATGGAATGGCAACCACATTGTAACCGGTGGCCCACACGAAATTCTGGATCATTTTTCGGTATGTGGCTTTTCCAAATGAGATCAGAGATGCGATATCCTGCGGGTTGCTATTCACCAGGATGATGTCGGCTGTTTCGGCTGCCACATCGGTGCCTGACCCCACTGCAATGCCTATATCGGCAGTGGCAAGAGCCGGCGCGTCATTGATGCCGTCGCCGGTCATGGCTACAAATTCGCCTCTTTGTTGAAGCTCTTTGACTTTTTCCAGTTTCTGATCGGGCAATATGCCGGCAAAATACTCATCAAGATTGAGATCATCACTAACGGCCTTTGCCACTTGTTCATTGTCACCGGTTATCATCACCACCCGGATGCCGCCCTCTTTCAGCTTATTTACAGCTTCGTGCGATTCAGGTCTGATCTCGTCCCCCAGGGCAATAACGCCTGCCACCTGGTCTTCAGCCAAAACATAAACCACCGTTTCCTGATCATTTTTACCCTGGTCACCGGGAATTTCGATGTTGTTTTCTTCCAGGTAGCCCGGACTCACCACTTTTATATTTTTACCATTTACAACTCCTTCTATGCCTTTTCCGCTGATGGCGTTGAAATCTGCCGGCTCATCTGTTTCCAGACTGAGTTCTTTTACTTTGGCCATGATGCCGGTCGCCAGGGGATGCTCTGATTGAGATTCCAGAGCACCGGCCAGACTCAGGATCTCTTCTTTGCTGTATTGATCGGTTAATGACTGAAAGCGACTTACGGCAAAATTTCCCTTTGTGAGGGTGCCGGTTTTATCGAAAGCCAGAACCGTTATTTTACGGGCATTTTCAAATGCTGTCCGGTTTCGGATCAGCAGACCTTTGCTGGCGGAAATTGACGTAGAAATGGCCACAACCAAAGGAACCGCCAGGCCCAATGCGTGTGGACAAGTTATAACCATTACACTGGCCATGCGTTCAAGCGCGAACACAAAGCTTTCGCCCAGTATTAGCCAGGTAGCCAGTGTGCCAAAACCAATGGTCAGGGCAATGATGGTCAGCCAGGCAGCAATCCGGTCGGCCAGGTTTTGCGTCTTTGACTTCTTGTTTTGGGCTTCCTGGACCATGCTGATTACTTTACTCAGGTAAGCCTCTTCACCCACTTGCTGAACCTCCAATGTCAGAGAACCTTGTCCGTTGATGGTTCCGCCAATGACTTTGTCTTCTTTTGTTTTCCTGACGGGCTTTGACTCGCCGGTCACCATCGATTCATTGATGTTGCTTTCGCCATCGGTAATGATGCCGTCTACCGGGATTTTTTCTCCCGGACGCACCAACACCTTGTTTCCCTTTTTTAATTCGTCCACTTTTACATCAACAGTGTCCCCATTTTTGAGCAAATGAGCTTCTGAAGGCATAAGTGCCACCAGTTTCTGAAGAGATTGAGAGGCGCCCATGACCGATTTCATCTCAATCCAATGTCCCAAAAGCATGATGTCGATCAGCGTGGCCAGTTCCCAGAAAAAGGTGCTGCCTTCAAGTCCGAAAGTCGTTGCGGTGCTGTACCCCCATGCCACCGTAATGGCCACTGCAATGAGGGTCATCATACCGGGCTGTTTTTTCTTCAGTTCATCTTTCAGTCCGGTCAGAAAGGGCCAGCCACCATAGAAAAAGACAATGGTGGAGAGGCCAAACAACAGATAATGGTCGTACCCCGGGAGGAGTGAAAACTCAAATCCGAAAAGCCCCTGAACCATGGGGGATAAAATCAAAATTGGGAGGGTGATCAGCAGTGATATCCAGAAGCGTTTCCGGAAATCTTTGATCATCATGGCATGATGCTGAGAGTGGTCGTGACCACCATGATCATGATTTTCATGTTGATGATTTTTTGGGCTGGTGTCATGGCCTTCGTGGTTATGATGGTCATGATGCTTGTGTTGGGAATGGTCATTGTGTTGCATAGCGAGTGGATTGAAGTTGGTGGGGGCCTATTGAGATAAAAGAATAACTCACCCGATGACCGAAGCCATCGGATGAGTTTTACTTTTGTTGAGTTAAAGAAACCCATTAGTGATCATGCCCTTCATGACCCTCTTTCATTTTATCTTTAGACTCAGAGCGATCGTATTTGCAGCATCCGGGCAGGTTTTCGTATACCTCGTCCGAAGCTTTGTGTTTGCCGGTATCATGACCAGCTTTGGCAATGGCTTTGTGCACCTTCTCAACTTTGGTTTTAGACTCATCAAAAGTGACGTGGACCATTTGCTTTTCCTGGTCCCAATCGGCTTCGCTCACGCCTTCAACCGAATTGGCGGCCTTCTCTATACGGTCTTCACACATGCCGCAATTTCCCTTTACTTCAAACTTCTCTGTTTTGCTTTGCGCAAACAAGGCTACCGATCCCATCAGGAATACGGTTAGCAGACTTAACATTTTACGTTTCATAACATTATTGTTTTTGGTGATTACTACATATCAGACAGAATCGATTCCTGTCTCTTCATTTCTGATCTTATATACCTCGTCCACCGGGGATACCAAAACCATTCCATCCCCGGGGTGACCGGTTCGTCCATACTCTTTGATTGTCTTTACCACTTTATTGATGTCACTATCGGGAACCAGAATTTCCACTTTAATAACTTTGTAAGCATCTGTAAAAGGAAATTTGTCACTGAGGTGTTCCTCTTCCCTGTCGGTGTATTTTCCGGTTCCTTCACATTCGACCAGGGTTAAAGCTCCAAACCCTTCTGCCTGGAGGGCCTGGTAGACTTCTTCTGTTTTGCGGTGCCGTATGTATGCTTTAACTAACTTCATTTAGATTGATTTTAAATAAATATAAGGCGAAATAAGACTTTGTGGTTTACATTATTGTGTATAATGCTTACATAATTTTCAGTCACCAGTTTTCAGTCACCAGTTATCAGTTATCAGTCACCAGGAGACTGAACCCGGAACCAGCAAACTCGGAACCCGGAACCCGGAACCCGGAACCCGAAACCCGGAACGATTTAACCAGTGACAGATTCTTCGCAAGCTCAGAGTGACATTTAGCAAACCAGCAACCAATCAACCAATCAACGAATTAACCAATTGACCAATCAACCAATTGACCAGCAACCAGTCCAGCTCACTACTCAAAACTCTCTTCAGTTTCTCCGCATTCCAACATCATATCGCCAAAGTATGGATTCCGGATGTTCTCTTCGGTACTGAACCAGTAACCGCCCTGGTCATCGTTGGCCATGGGGCAAAACTGGTAAAAGATGGTTTCGTCCGTTTCCGGCTGAAACTGTTTAATGGTCTGATAAAGTGTTTCGTTCAGATCCGTAAAGACTTTTCGTTGTTCATCCAGATCGGTTGTGTTTTGGATTTCCTCCAGGGGTGATTTCAGGTTTTCCAGATGCTCCATCCATACGTTATGCGTTTCACCTTCGAGCAACGACATGTCGGTGTCATCAAGTTTTGAAAGGGTGGATTTGGCCTGCTTCGATGCCTCTTCAGGTTCGGAAGCCACCAGGGCATCTTTCATTTCCATGTAGGCATCTACCATTTGCCCCAGCTGCGAGCGGAAGGTTTTATCTACATCTTCAAAAATCTTCAGGTCCTCTTCTTCAGGATTGCTTTCTTGCGTTTCAGCATGGTCCATATCTTCTGCCCCGTCTCCTCCATGGTCATGTCCGGTGGCTGGCTCCCCGCCTTCAGGACTCATCATACTTGGTTT
>JBNJDH010000061.1:0-11777 GCA_051744695.1 Bacteroidota bacterium
TTTGCCAGTCGGCCATTCCCGGCTATGCACTCACCAACCGCATTTTCGTGGCAACCACAAACCGAACAGGCCGGGAGAGGGACCTGACATTTACCGGGCAGTCGGTTCTGGTCAATCCGGCAGGAGAATATCTTTTGAAAGCCGGCGACTCTGAAGAAGAAGTTTTGACCTGTTCCGTGGATCTTTCTCTTGCAGATAATAAAACAATGACACCCTACAATCATGCTTTCAACGATCGCCGGGAAGACACCTATCTTTTGACTGAAAAGAAAAACCTCAAAAATGATTAAGGAAGAAAAAAAACAACTCCGGAAAAAAATCAAGGAGTTGAAAAAACAATACACACCGGAGGAGCTAAAAGAATACGGGCAAAGAATAATGAACGCAACAGAAAAACACCCGGATTTCAAAAAAGCCCGCAACATATTCATTTACTGGTCCCTGTCCGACGAAGTACCCACGCATGAATTCATCGAAAAATGGGGGCGGGAAAAACAATTCATTCTCCCCCGGATTATAGGGGATCATCTGGAACTTCGCGAATACCATGGTTTCAACACGCTCGAGGAAGGACCTTCCTTCGGCATACTGGAACCCACAGGTCCTGTGTTTTCCCAACCCGAAGATATAGACCTGGCTTTGGTTCCCGGTATAGCTTTCTCGTCACGGGGCGAACGACTGGGAAGAGGCGGCGGCTATTACGACCGGACCCTGCCCATGCTCACCAATGCCTACAAAGCAGGGCTTGCCTTCCCTTTTCAGATCATGGAGGCAATTCCCCGGGACGATCATGATATATTGCTCGATACCGTCATCACCATCGAATCATAAAAAAGTCCGGTCTGCATTCAAACAAACCGGACCTTTTCATTCCATTGAGATTTTCTTCTCGAAAAGTTTATGCCGGATGGATAGCCTCCGTCGGGCAAACATCGGCGCAAGCACCACAATCGGTACACAATTCAGGATCAATTGAATAAATCTCTCCTTCTGAGATGGCATCCACCGGACACTCATCTATACATGAACCACAAGCGATGCAGTCTTCATTAATTACGTATGCCATTTTCTTCCTCTTTTTTAACGATTAAATAATTTAAACACAAACAAAATTATCGGCTTTTTTTCTATTCTAAAAAAGAAACCTATCTAAATAAGGCTATTTGTAAATGTTTTAAATAGGGGCCTCACAAAAAGGATTACTCGATCTCCACCATCACGAAATTCTTGGATATCTTCTGGCCTTTCTCCACGTTCACTTTTTTGATTTTCCCATCAAAAGGCATGTGAATTACATTGATCATTTTCATGGCCTCGAGCTCCAGCAGAACCTCACCTTCTTTAAGTTTCTGCCCTTCTTTAACCTTTACATCCACTACCGTCCCCGGAATAACAGAACGAATCTCTTTGAGATCGGGGACTTCATATCTTCTTCGTTGTTTATATTTCCGGGTCAGCCTGGTTTTATACTTCAAACTGTGTACCTGGAAATCAACCAGTTCATCATTGTTATGTTCATCCTTCATGGCTGTACATTTTAAATTTTACCACACCGGGGTAAACCCCGGTATATAAGACACAGGCGGGATTTTCAATTCTGACAAAAAATTAATCTTCCAAAAATTAAAAGGGTGGTATCCCGTGTTTCTTATACGGCCGATGATCAACTTTACTTGTTGACACTTCCAGGGCATGAAGCAACATCTCGCGGGTTTCGTCAGGCTCAATCACAGAATCGATGTATCCTTTGGCTGCAGCGACATAAGGATTGGCGAACTTCTCTTTATATTCCTGCACTTTGATCTGCCGCATGGCTTCCGGATCATCAGCCTCTTCAATCTCTTTCTTGAATATGATGTTGGCAGCTCCTTCAGGTCCCATAACAGCAATTTCGGCTGTGGGCCAGGCAAACATGAAATCGGCATGCAGGTGACGGGAATTCATGGCAATGTATCCGCCTCCGTATGCTTTACGCAGAATCACGGTGATCTTGGGCACCGTAGCCTCAGAATAGGCATAAAGCACTTTGGCGCCATGACGAATCACCCCGGCATGTTCCTGATCGATGCCAGGCAAATATCCCGGCATATCTTCCAGGGTAATAATGGGAATATTAAAGGCATCGCAATAACGGATAAACCGGGCCGCTTTATCGGAACTATCGGTATCCAACACGCCCGCCAGCACCAATGGCTGGTTGGCCACAAAACCGACCGTTTCTCCATTCATGCGGCCAAAACCGATGACAATATTGGCTGCAAAAAGTTCCTGAATTTCAAAGAAATCGGAATCATCAACAACCCCTCTGATGACATCACGAACATCATAAGGTTCACGGGGATCGCCCGGGATAATGTCTTCAATTTTCTTTTTAAGTTTAGGGGGCTTAGGAGGAAAAGCCTTGGCTTTTTGCGTGTTGTTCCAGGGAATAAAGGTGATGAGCTTTTTGATCTGGTCGAAACACTCCTGCTCGCTATTGGCAAAGAAATGCGCATTACCCGTAATCTCCGAATGCACACGGGCCCCACCCAGGTCTTCCATGGATATCTCTTCCCCGAGGACCGTTTTGATCACGCTGGGACCGGTAATAAACATCTTGCTGATGTTTTCCACCGTAAAAACAAAATCAGTCAGCGCCGGCGAATAAACAGCACCTCCGGCACAAGGTCCGAGGATAACCGAAATCTGAGGGATCACACCGGAGGCAATGGTATTCCGGTAAAAAATCTCACCATAACCGGCAAGCGAATTAACCCCTTCCTGAATTCTTGCACCACCTGAATCGTTGATACCGATAAGCGGAACCCGCATTTTCAGGGCATGATCCATGATCTTGGTGATTTTTCTGGCATGCATCAACCCCAAAGAACCACCTGCAACAGTAAAATCCTGGGCAAAAACACAAACCGGTGCACCATAGATGGTACCAGTACCAATGATCACGCCATCACCATGCAGCTCTTTTTTGTCCATCCCGAAGTCACGGGCTTCGTGTTCCACAAAAAGGTCATACTCGGTGAAAGAATCTTTATCTAGCAGGGCCAGAATCCGCTCACGAGCAGGCATTTTGCCCATGGCAACCTGTTTTTTCAGGGCATTTTCGCCACCTCCCTGCTGGACTTTTTCTCTCCTTTTCCGGAGGTCAAGAATGTACTGTTTTAATGACATACTTAAAATTTTTGGTTACTCACCTGTCAATCACGCAACAACAATGCAATAATCGACAAAATCAGGCTGCATAATTACAAATTTTACCTGAAAGAGATGCATAAAATGTTGAATATTTCTGAAATATCACCATCAAAAGACCCATATAGAGCATTTAAAACATCGAACATCATTAAACATTCGATGGCTCGTAATCAAGTCCTCTTAGGACAAAACGCGCATCGTTTCTCTTTGGTCAATCCAACTTCCGGTCATCAGATCCAAAAACTGAATTGCACCAAAAGCGAAATAAATAAAAATTCCATCTCAAACTCCCGTGATCATGAATAAATTATCATTCCGAATGCTTAAGGCTTTTTATATCAAAAATTTGAGACGAAACAAAAATTCAATGATTTTCACCTGATAGATTCATGAAGTCATCAGGTTCAACAAATCCCCCTCCTATAGTGCACGTCTGTAAATTAAGCAAAGTTTGTTCTGGTCATGTGTCTGGTCAGAAAGTGCCAATTGCAAGGTTGCGAAGCAGCAAGTGGTACTTTATGGACAGACACTACTTGGGGGCCTTATAGTAAAGAACCACTCCAACAACTGCAAAAACAAAATTGGGAAGCCAGGTTGCAATTATTGGTGACAGGTTGCCATTGACCGCAAATGTCGTTGAAATTGTTAAAAACAAAATATACGAAAAACTCAGTGCAAGTCCAACCCCAATATGGAGCCCCATCCCTCCCCTTGTTTTGCGTGAAGCAAGGGAAACCCCTATCAAAGTGAGGATAAATGCCGAAAACGGAGAAGCCACGCGTCGGTGTTTCTCGATCAAATAAGGTTCAATATTTCCCACCCCCCTTTCTCTTTGCTCTTCAATGTAGTCATTCAGCTCAGGGTTATTCATCGTTTCAAAAAACTTACGCTCTTCTTTGAAATCGGCCGGTTTCATATTCAGGGTGGTGTCCATTTCTTCCCCTTTAGTCAACTCCTGGCCCCCTTCTTTAAAATCGCGCCGCACGTAATCGTGAAATATCCATTTCCCCTCGGTACTATCAAATTCAGCCGACTTTGCGGTGATCTTCATCTTCAGATCTTTGTCTTCGATTTTTTCAAGGCTGAAATTGTCTCCCCGCTCCCGAAATGAGGAGTAGCGCCTCATGTAAACAAACAAGCCGGGCTCTATCTGCATATGGATATTGCTGAGACCTGTTTCTTTAATTTTTTTCACATAAGTATTTTCAAAATCGATCCGCACTTTATTGGCAGGCGGGATCACGTAGCCGCCCATCACATAAGAAAAAAGAGTGAGTATAGCCGCACCCAAAAAATACGGGTACATCATCCGTTTGAAGCTTACCCCGCTGGAAAGAATAGCTATGATCTCGGTTTGATAAGCCATCTTCGAAGTAAAAAATATAACAGAAATGAATACAAAAAGCGGGGTAAAAAGATTGGCAAAATAAGGTATAAAATTCTGATAATAGTTAAAGATAATGGCTTCAAGGGGCGCATCGGTCTCCAAAAAATCATCGATTTTTTCGGCAAGGTCGAAAACCACCGAGATGCTGAGAATAAGCATCAGGGCAAAGAAAAAGGTGCCGAGAAATCTTTTCAGTATGTATATATCAATCTTTTTCAAAATGTTCTCATTCCTTAAAACAACAATAAAGGATCACAAACGCCTTGCCAATTGTTTGACCATTTGCTCTTTCCAGCTTCCGAAATCTCCTTCCTTAATATGCCTGCGGGCTTCACTCATCAACCAACGGTAAAAGGAAAGATTGTGCATAGAGGCGATCTGGGGGCCCAACATTTCGCGGGAAACAAAAAGATGCCTTAGATATGCACGGGAATACCTTAAATCCAGGGAACAATGTCCATCGGGATCCATTGGGGAAAAATCGGTTTTCCACTTCTCATTTTTTATGTTGATAATTCCCTCCTTCGTGAAAAGCATCCCGTTGCGACCATTGCGGGTAGGCATCACACAATCGAACATATCCACGCCAAGGCTGATGTTTTCCAGAATATTTACAGGAGTCCCCACCCCCATAAGGTATCGTGGTTTATCAGCGGGCAAAATTTCATTGACCACTTCCACCATCTCATACATCACTTCTTCGGGCTCACCCACGGCAAGTCCGCCAATGGCATTGCCAAAACGACTGAAGGAGGCTATGTACTCTGCCGATTTTCGGCGCAAATCTGCATACCCCCCTCCCTGCACAATGGGGAAAAAGGCCTGGTCGTAACCATACAGGGGAAATGTTTCATCAAACCTCTCCACTCCCCTCTTCAACCATTTGTGGGTCAGCTCCATCGATTTTTCGGCATATTTGCGATCGGAATCCCCGGGCGGGCATTCATCAAAAGCCATGATGACATCGGCCCCGATAATCCGTTGGATGTCCACCACATTTTCGGGGGTGAAAAAATGCCTGGAGCCATCAATGTGGGAGCGAAACTCAGCTCCGTCATGCGAAAGCTTACGATTGTCGCTCAATGAAAAAACCTGAAACCCGCCGCTATCGGTCAATATCGGTCGTTTCCACCCCGAAAAGGCATGCAATCCCCCTGCCTGACGCAATACATCCAGACCGGGACGAAGATAAAGATGATAAGTATTGCCCAAAATAATGGAAGCTTTCACTTCGTCTTCAAGATCAAGGGCATGAATGCCTTTCACAGAGCCAAGCGTTCCCACCGGCATAAAAACAGGTGTGGGAATGCGCCCATGATCGGTAACAATCTCACCGGCGCGGGCAGAAGTTTGGTCATCGGTTTTTTCGAGTGTAAATTGCATGAATAAACAGCTGACTTGAACGATCAGAAATTAAGATGCAAAGATACAAGAGTTGACCGTTTTTTCGTTGGGAATTGTAAGCGAAGAAAAAAAATTGCACTTTTGGCTTTCATTTTTACAGGATACCATGGAAATTCCAGAGCTTAACACACACACAATCATCGTTTTATCCCTATTCGCCTTTGCCACGTTGTGGCAACTGGGCTACTTGCTGAGACGAATCAGACCTGTCGCTTTTTACAAAAAGAAAGACATGGCTAATGAGCATGCATATCCCCCTGTCTCAGTCGTGATCAGCGCCCGTAACGAGGCTGAAAACCTGGAAAAGTTCCTGCCCGAAATTCTGAAACAGGACTACCCCGAATTTCAGGTGGTGGTTGTCAATGATTGCTCTGAAGATGAAACAGCCCTGGTTCTCGCCCGGTTGAAAGATCAGCATCCTCACCTTTATTATACACACATTGAAGCGGACAAAAAGTTTTACCATGGCAAGAAAATGCCCCTGTCACTTGGCATTAAGGCCGCCAAGCACGAGTACCTGGTTTTAACCGATGCCGACTGCCGGCCGGCTTCAGACCAATGGTTAAAAAAAATAACCGCTCCTTTTTCATCACAGGAAACCGAATTGGTTTTAGGCGTAGGCAATTACCAAAAGCAAAAAGGCTTCAACAACCTGTGGATTCGATACGAAACATTTACCATCGCCATCCAGTACCTGGGATTCGCCCTGACCGGGAAGCCCTACATGGGAACAGGCCGCAACCTGGCCTATACCAAGAGTCTATTCAATAAAACAAAAGGGTTTCGCAGCCATATTTATCTACCCTCTGGGGATGATGATTTATTTATCCGCGAAGCGGCAACCAGCAAAAACACCGCTGTTTGTATCGATCCGGAAGCACACACGGACAGCATAGCACCCGAAAATTTCAGAAGATGGATGACTCAGAAGCAACGTCATCTGACTACCTCGGTGCGCTACCGGCCGGAAATCAAGTTTTCACTTTTCATGGAACCCCTTACCCGTGAAATATTTTGGATATTGACATTATATTCTTTGTTTTTTCCTATTTTTGTGATCAGTGTTCTGCCATTTTCTTTTATATTGTTGTTGATCAAATTCATCTTTTGGAAAATGGCTGCAGGAAAAACAGGAATGGGCCGGATTTACTGGAGCATGTTGTTATTTGACATCCTTCAGCCAATTATCACAGCCCGGGCGCATTTCGGAAATCTGACAGGGTCAAAGAAAAGGAAATGGAAATAAATCCGAACTTATCAGACAAGGCAAGGTATGACCTTGAATTGGTTGAGAAAGCTGTGGAAGGCGACCAAAAAGCGTATGCCGAATTAATGGCACGTTACCGGGATGCCATATATTTCATGCTGCTCAAAATGATCAACAACAAAACCGATGCAGAAGATCTAACCATTGAAGCCTTTGGAAAAGCTTTCAAAAACCTGAAACAATACTCCCCAAATTACGCGTTCAGTACATGGCTTTTTAAAATTGCATCGAACAATTGCATCGACTACCTGCGCAAGAAACGCAACAACCACATCAGCATAGACGGTTCAGTAACATCCGAAGAAAAGGAAACGGAGCCTCAGGTGCACTTGAAAGACGAAACGCCGGACCCGGAAGAGTTCATGATCCGCGAACAAAAAGTTGGACTGATGCGTACGGTGGTAAAAAAACTCAAACCTCGTTACCGAACCCTCATCGAACTTCGATATTTCAAAGAATATTCCTACGAGGAAATATCTGAAGAACTCGACTTACCTCTGGGAACCGTGAAGGCCCAGCTATTTCGCGCAAGGGAACTCCTGTTCAACACACTCAAAAACACCGATGTCAAAAAACACAGCAACAACAATCCCGAAGACATAGATCAGTAGTTTTTTGAATGCGGGCCTGACGAGAGTCAGGTTAAACAACACGTACAATTCTGATGCACTCATCTTCCATACAACTAAACAAGCAACAACCAACCAACGGGGTTTTACAAAACCTTCACCCGCTATTGCATTTAAAAACCAGTTTCAAAACGCTGCTGCCAATCTTAGAACACGCATGGATACCATCCAAAAATATTTTCCTGGCCTGAGCGCTCTTCAACAAGAGCAACTTGCCGCTCTCAAACCTCTATATTCTTATTGGAACAGCCAGATCAATGTCATTTCACGGAAAGATTTTGATCATTTTTATCTGCATCACGTGCTGCATTCACTGGCCATTGCCAAATTCCTGCACTTCAAGACCGGCACCCGCATTATTGATGTGGGAACCGGTGGAGGGTTTCCCGGTATTCCACTGGCCATATTCTTTCCTGACACCTCTTTCACCCTGCTCGATTCGGTTGGGAAAAAAATAAAAGTGGTCAATGAAGTTCAAAAAGAGCTGGGTCTTCAAAACGTCAAAGGTGTACAATCACGGTCGGAAGACTACAAAGGGAAATTCGATTATATTGTGAGCCGGGCTGTAACAAAGCTTCCTGGATTTGTTAAACTTACGCGACATCTGATCGCAAATCAATCTCAAAATGCCATTCCCAGCGGGATATTATATCTGAAAGGCGGGGATATTCAGAATGAAATAGCCCCATTTCGGAAAGTTGTTTCTGTTCAGCCTCTGAGCGAATGGTTCGGAGAATCCTTTTTTGAAACCAAAAAACTTGTCCATTTACCATTGTAAAACAACATAGCCTTGCATAACCAAGCGATCGAAAAACCGCAACTTTCTATGATCGCTCCATAAAGGCCCACAATTTTAGTCGGTGATCAGAAATCGTAAAAATCGGATGTTAAAGTTTTGGGAGACAAAAAAAACTTGTATTTTTGCACACCGCTTTCCGAGGTAGATTAAAGAACGGAAAACAGAAAAAGGAAATTTTTGTCAAAAGTGCCACAATTGCGGCGTGCAGCCGTGATGCCCCGGCTCTGTAAATTGAAAAATAACCATGAAAAGGACATTTCAACCATCGAACCGTAAAAGACGGAACAAACATGGCTTCCGTTCGAGAATGAAGACCGCCAACGGCCGTCGTGTTCTGGCCTCAAGGCGAGCCAAAGGAAGAAAAAGATTGAGCGTTAGCAGCGAAAAAAGGCACAAAAGATAATCAATTGCCACTACAAGTTTAAGGCAGTAGAATTAAAGCATGGGGTAAACAAAGAGTTATCTGAGCTTTTGATCAAACTAAAAAGACCGGCCCCGTGCCGCTCAATCACAAGACCGAACTCAATTTTATATGAAGGGCCTATTCGGCCCTTTATTTTTAACAGAAACCGAGCCGGCCAAACTCCGGAAACAAAAGATATGTCAATTCATCTGAACATTACGGTGATTTGATGATTTTGTGTTATTTTTGGAAACATCCAAAACCACTTTTCAGATGTCATTTTTCAAAAATTTATTCAACAAAACCTTTGCCTGGCACCTGGGTATCGTTTTTGCCTCGGGAATATTGGTTGTGGTTTTTATCTTTATCGGACTGGATCTTTACACGCGCCATGGCAAGGCATTTGAGGCGCCCGATTTCAAAGGTCTGACAGAAGAACAGCTTTCCGACCTGATTGAAAAACACGACCTCAGGTATGCCATCATCGATTCGGTTTATGTGGCAGACAGGCCGCCGGGCGTTGTTCTGGAACAAACCCCCAAAGCCGGGAACCTGGTCAAGAAAAACCGGAACTTCTTTTTCACCATCAACTCGTGGGAACCTGAAGAAGTGCAAATGCCTGATGTCACTGACTACAGCATTCGCAACGCAAGGGTTATGCTCGAATCCTTCGGCCTTGAAGTAGGGGAACTGATGTACGTACCATCTGAATACAGCAATTTGGTATTGGGACAACACCACGAAGGAAAGCCCATTGAAGACGGAACCTCCATTG
This sequence comes from Bacteroidota bacterium, assembly GCA_051744695.1. Taxonomy (GTDB): domain Bacteria; phylum Bacteroidota; class Bacteroidia; order Bacteroidales; family Marinilabiliaceae; genus Marinilabilia. The sequence goes on from JBNJDH010000061.1 coordinate 9,857, forward strand.
AAAGAGGCTCAACCATCGATCTGGTGGTGGGTAAAGGCCTCAGCAATCAACGTACAGCTGTGCCCCACTTAATCGGGTTGAAAAAGGAGAAAGCCAAAGAAGTCATCCAGGATGTATCCCTGAATATGGGAGCAGAAATGTATGACACCACCGTTGTAAATAAAGAAGACTCCGCAGAAGCCTTTGTCTGGAAACAGCGTCCCAAAGCTTCGCGAGAGAACCTGCTTCAACTGGGGTCATCCATTGACCTCTGGTTAACCACTGACTCCTCGCATCTCGAGTCCGATTCCTCGGAAACCAGTCCGCTTGACACGATATCCCAGGAAAATGTCATCATCCAGGATGATGAATCGTTTGAGGCTGACACGTCAGAAACCCGGGAGCAAGAAGAAGAAGATAGTCAGCAAAACAGGCCTGTATATCCCAACAATGAAGAGGCAGATGAAGAAGATGATGATGATGAGAAATTCTTTTAAACATGACGGATGAGATCAACAACAACCGGGACAAACAGGAAATCCCTGCAGAAGAAATTGAATTTCAGGACGAATCCTTTCCAGAGGAAGAACAACCGGAACGTTATGAGCACCATCGGTTTGTAGCCGACAGTGGCCAGGGGTTTCTGCGGGTGGACAAGTTTCTTGTGGACCGAATTGAAAATGCCTCGCGCAATAAAATTCAGGAAGCTGCCGGGGCCCGATGTGTTTTAGCCAATGGAGAGCCGGTAAAAGCCAACTACAAAGTTAAACCGGGAGATGTCATCACCATCGAAATGACGTGGCCCCCGCGCGAAATCGAGATCATTCCCGAAGACATTCCTCTCCACATAGTTTATGAAGACGACCACCTCATTGTGATCAACAAAACTCCCGGCATGGTGGTACATCCGGGATATGGCAATTACACGGGAACTCTGGTCAATGCTCTGGCATGGCACCTGAAAGACCATCCCTGGTTTGAGGAAAATGATCCCCGGCCCGGACTGGTTCACCGCATAGATAAAGACACATCCGGTTTAATTGTGGTCGCCAAAACCGAAGAGGCAAAGACCCATCTCGCCAGTCAGTTTTTCAATAAAACATCTACCCGGACCTATCAGGCACTGGTGTGGGGAACAATCAAAGAAGAAGAAGGGACCATCAGCGGAAACATCGGACGAAGCACTCGTGACCGAAAGCTCATGACGGTATTCCCCGACGAATCGCACGGGAAACCGGCTGTCACCCATTACCGGGTACTTGAACACCTGGGATACGTAACCCTGGTGGAATGCAAGCTGGAAACCGGCCGCACCCATCAGATCAGGGTGCACATGAAATACATCGGGCATACTTTATTCAACGACGAAAGATACGGGGGCGATCAGGTTTTAAAAGGCACTACTTTCAGCAAATACAAACAATTCGTCAAAAATTGTTTCTCACTCCTTCCCCGTCAGGCCCTGCACGCCAAATCACTGGGATTTAGGCACCCGGCCACAGGCGAATTCATGGAGTTTGACACTCCGCTTCCCGAAGATATGGAAAAGACCATAGAGAAATGGCGGCAATATATATCAGGGAGAAAAGAAGTTCCAGAGGCATAGATCGATAGATCACAGAATCAATTTGACAGGAAGAATCAAAAATCCGACCTCATGAAGAATATAGGCATTGTATATGGCGGTTACTCATCCGAGATCGTGGTAAGTGAAAAAAGTGCAAAAGGCATCAAATCCTTTATGGACACCACGAAGTACAAGGTGTTTCCCGTACTGATCACCCGGGAAAAATGGGTGGTGAAGATGGATGATAAAGAAATCCCCATCGACAAAAACGACTTCACCTTTGACATGAACGGGGAAAAAACCGCTTTCGACTGCCTGTACATCACCATTCACGGAACGCCGGGCGAAGACGGCCTGCTCCAGGGTTACCTCAAC